>JAIOTM010000141.1 GCA_021106755.1 Candidatus Cloacimonadota bacterium
CCCCATTCATAATAAGTCCAAGCATCATTTGTTTTATAATAAACATTTCATAACACATACGTCAAGGAGTTTCTGCCCAGTCTCGAAGTCTCATTTTTTATTATACTCTCAAAAATATCCCCTGTTTTGCTTTTCAGAACTTCAATTTCGGCTATAATCCCATCAATTCTTAAAGATTCTACTGTAGCATATCGTGTTTCTGCTTGAAACTTTTTACTGCTTCGTATATAGCAGTTACCAGTTTGTCCTGATAAGCACTGTTTGTCAGCTTCTTTTCCTCTGATTTGTTAGATAAAAATCCTAATTCTACCAGCACTGCCGGCATGTACGAAACACGCAGAACATAGAAGTTTGCCTGTTTAACTCCGCGGTTGGTTGCCTTGGTTTCCTGTACCATGTTTGCCTGAAGTTTAATCGCGAGGTCAATGCTTTCTTCTAATTGTTCAGTCTGTGCCATATCAGAAAGAATTAGAGAAAGGTCATCGTATTTTTGCAGAGCTTCTTCGCCACCTTCGTATTCATAGACAACTGAGTTTTCCAATGCTTCAACGGCTCGTGCCTGATCTGTTTTGGCTGTTGCAAGTACAAATACTTCGATGCCGTTTGCAGCTTTTCTTCGCGATGAGTTACAGTGCAGGGAAATAAACAAATCACCTTGCTTTTTATTTGCGAAATCCGTTCTCTTATTAAGCGGAATAAAGCAGTCATCGGAGCGAGTTAACAGTACTTCAACATCCATCTTTTTCAACAGCAGTTTTTTCAGTTTCAGAGCCACTTGCAGAACAATCTTTTTTTCCTGATTCTTACGAGAGAAACTTACAGCTCCCGGATCTTTCCCACCATGTCCCGGATCAATTAAAATTCTGCGAATACTGTTGTCTATTGGAAGATCGACAATCAGTTCTGTTTTCTGTTCATCGTAACGAATTTTATTTTTGAGGATGGCAGGGAACAGGACAGTAAGGAATGTTGCCGGAATGTAGTGGCGTTCGTTAATGTAAATCATCGGATAAACCATGCTGTAGTACTCAGGAGGATAGAAAAGATAGGGGCTTTCCATAAGGAAAATGAACTGGCTGTTGTACATGCTTACGATTACCCGGTTGTCGAGATGGTCTTCCTGTATTGCGGCATGGAAGGCTTTGTTCAACTCCTGAACATTTACAAACACGTTTCCGTCAAATGTATGTGTCTGTATCGATTCTGTTCGGGATGAGTTATTGTAGATTACATGAATAGACCCTTTTGGCTGAGGTGGGTATATGGCAAAACAAGTCGTTACGGAAACGATAAATATCAGCAACCAGAATATCTTAATATCTTTCACCATTTCTCTTTCTTATAAATTTTATTTTACAAGAAGATGAACAGGCTATATTTTGTAAACCAAATTTATTGATAAGGAAGTCAAAGTGAATCAGCAGCAGAAGCTAATCAGACGGGCGGCAGAGGAGTTAGTGAAAGCAAAACGGGTCGCGGCGTTTACTGGTGCAGGTATATCGGTTGAAAGCGGTATCCCGCCATTTCGGGGTGAGAACGGTATCTGGAACAAATATAATCCACGCTTTCTGGAAATAGAATATTTCGAAGCTTATCCGAAAATATGCTGGGAAAATATAATCAAGATGTTTTACGACAGCATAGCAACGGCTAAACCAAATCCTGCTCACGATGTTCTGGCATGGATGGAAAAAGGCGGGTTAGCTGGTTTTGAAGCTGTTATCACGCAGAATATCGATAATCTGCACAACAAAGCCGGTAGCGAGGTGGTTTGGGAGTTTCACGGCAACTCTCAAAGAGTTATCTGCATGAATTGTGGAGAGCAGAACGATGCCGATAAGATTGATTTGACTAAGTTGCCTCCACGTTGCGGGAAATGCAAGGGGATATTGAAACCTGATTTTGTTTTCTTCGGAGAGGCAATACCGATAGAAGCGGGGGAGAGGTCGTTCTGGCTTGCTGAAAATGTAGATGTTATGTTAGTAATAGGTACTACAGGGGAAGTTATGCCTGCCAATATGATACCATTCGTTGCAAAACGGACGGGAGCTTTGATAATTGAAATAAACACTGCTGAATCAATTTTTTCAGAAAAGATTACAGATATTTTTCTACAGGGGAAAGCAACTGATATTATGCTGGAACTCAAACAGATTCTGTCGCTCAATTCACTCGCTCAAGAAAAAAATTAGAGTAGTTGCTTACACTGGCTTCGTGTTTTTGAGTAGAATCTGAGAGCTACTTACTCCCTAATTCTACTTCAATCCCTAATTCTTCAAGTTTTTCAACAGCTACACGGGAACCCATGTCCGCCGATTCCCGCCAGAGCTTAATTGCTAAATCTTTATTCCCAAGTTCGGAATTGAACCAGCCTAATCGGTCGATTACATCTCTGTCTCTTTTAATTTCAGCGATATTTTCCATTGTTTCGAGAGCTTGTTGCCATTTTTTCTGCTTGGAGTAGGCGGCGGCTAAGGCACGACCATAATCGTATTGCAACGGCTGTAGTTCGAATGCTTTTTTGAGATAGATTTCTCCAGTTTCAGGATCACCACTTCTCAGTGCGTATCTACCTCCTATAAAGCAGGCTTTAGCGTTTGTGGGGTCAACTTTTTCTGCTCGTTTGGTTGTCTCAATTGTCAAATCGAAATAGTGCAGAGATTTTTCCCCGTCTCCTCTGCGGTTTAGAAAATGTCCCCAGATTTCAGGTAGTTCAGGATTATAAGGAGCAGCGTCAAGAGCGCGTTGTAAATAGGTATAAGCGGCTGTAGTATCACTTTTATTATAGGAGTCTTTCGCGAGAATCATCAGGATTCTGGAATCATCCGGGTTAATATTAAGCCCCTGATGATAATATTTAAGAGCGTTTTTCTGGTTATCCAGGAAAGACCAGGTTAGACCTAAGTCTGCATAAGCCTGAGCAAAACCAATATCTAAGGCAACCACTTTCTCGAACTGTTTTCTGGCAGCTTCGTAATCGCGTAATTTATAGTAAATATCTCCGAGTCGATAGTTTGCCATCACATGGTTGGGTTCATTACGAAGAATAGTATTGACCAGAGCTTTCGCTTCATCGTATTTCCTCAATTGGTACAAAGTACGAACTTTCCACAAAGTAGTTTCAATATCTCCGGTTTTTTCAACGAGTGCCTGATCGAAATAGCTGAGTGATAACTCGAATAAATCAACGTTGAAATACTCTATTCCTTTTTTCAGGTGAGTTGATTGCTTGTCACATCCTGCTGTCAGCATCAGCAATGATAACAATATAACATGGCTTGTAATTCTTATAATATTCATAATTTATCTCCTGACGCATTACAACCAGAGGTTATGAAGTTTGTCAAGCAGGGATGTTGTAGAAGCTGGTTAAATCGTCTGATATGTCAGTTGACCGAAATATTTATTGACAAACGAAGGAACAATCTGAATATTCCTCAAATTATGAAGACTTCTGAGGAGGAGTTTATGCCGATAGAAAAACTGTTCACCGCAGTTTTCAATGGAGATTTGGAATTAGTCCGCCAAATGCTGGAAAATGGTATAGATGTTAACATCGTGGAGAAAAACGGCGAAAAGGTCTTACCTGCTGCCGCCTATCACGGACAGCTAAATATTGTCAAATTTCTGGTGGATAATGGTGCCGACGTTAACGTGCGAAATTCACACGATGGAAAATCAGCTTTACACGAAGCAATCAGTAAGGGACACCATGCTGTGGCGAAGTATCTTATCGAACGCGAAGCGGATGTGAATCAGCAGTCGTTATTTGGCAGAAACGCACTCTATGAAGCGGTTGTTTCAGGCTACGAGGAGATGATTGACTATCTTGTTGAGAAAGGTGCCGATGTTAACGCCAGAAACGATAAACAGCAAACTCCGCTTTATGAAGCATCACTGCAAGGTTATGTAGGAATTGTTAAACGTTTAATCGCCCACGAAGCAAAGGTTAATACCGTTACCAGCGAAGCCTGCGATCAGATGACACCTTTGCACGACTCCTGTCGGTTAGGTTATGTCGAAATCGTAAAAATGCTGATTGAATCGGGGGCTGATATCAACGCAAAAAATAAATATGGTAACACCCCGTTGCACGAAGCAGTAAGCTCTACACATACAGAAATTGTTCACTATCTGGTAAGCAATGGAGCAGACGTAAACGCCAGAAATGACGAATACTACAACCCACTTCATCTCGCCGCGCAACACGAGTATATGGACCTTGTAGATTACCTTGTGGCACACGGAGCTGTTATAGACAGATAAGCTATTGAAGATTTAAGATGTCATATAACTTAGCACAGTCTGTTTTTCTCCGTGCATTCAGATTACCATGAAAGACAGGAAAGAAAGATTGTAACCAGCCCGGAACATTAAATCAATAATTCAGAGTTGTGTTTAATAAAAAAAGCGGGCAACGGGATTCGGACCCGCGACAATCAGCTTGGGAAGCTGGTACTCTACCAACTGAGTTACGCCCGCTAATATCAAATACAAATATAAAACTAATAATTCTATTTATGAATGCTCAATTCTTTTTGTCAATCCAAAAAGTTGAATAATTTTTCTTTGAGAAGCACAACTGCTGTTACAGAGATTCCTTTTCCGGTACCACTGACACCTAAGCCTTCTTCGGTTGTAGCTTTTACAGATACACGATCAATTGTGCTTTTTAAATCGGCAGAAAGATTGGCACGCATCTCTTTAATATACGGAGCCAGCTTCGGCGCCTGAGCACAGATAGTAACATCAAGATTTTCTACCTGATAACTTTCTCGCTTCATTATCTGTTGAACAATGCGAAGCATAGATCGGCTGACTGCATCTTAGTAATCTTCATCCGTATCGGGAAACAGTTTGCCTATATCGCCTTTGGCGAGTGCTCCGAGTATGCTGTCTATAACCGCGTGAATAACAACATCAGCATCGGAATGTCCAAGAAGCCCAAGCTCAAACGGAATTGTTACTCCACCAAGAACAAGCTTTCGGGTTTTTACCAGCTTATGTACATCGTATCCATGTCCAATTCGCATATATTAATCCACCGTTATAGATTTTGAGACGTTTTTGGGAACATCAGGATGAACTCCATGCTCGGAAACTCCGAGTCTATCAAGATATGCCATCTTACGAATACTCATTTGCAGAGCAAGTAATTGTAACGCGACCGAAGATGTGAACGAAGTCATTAAAGAGTCGCCAGTTTGTGGCAGGGCTATATAACCCCAGCCGTAATACTGATTTTCCTGATGAGGATTAGAGCAGGCGTTTTCCATCAGCTTGTCGCTATCTTCGGCAATAACGAACGTGTCCGCTCCCCGAATTTTGTGCGTGTTAATTTGCGATATTGTCAGATTGACATCTCGTTCATCGGGACCTGTTACGTATATAAGCGGGTAACTACGGTAGAGCGGGTTGAAGAAATCATAGTTGTGCACAGTATCTTTGAACAGGCGGGTGGCATCCGGGGTCAGGTTGAAAGGGAATGTCCGCGTAAAGATATAGGATGTGAGTGCTTTGATTATCTCGCGCATCTCAGAGTGAGTGATATTGTACTCCATTTCTTTGGATTCCATATCGGTTATCGTTTTGTTGAAGTTTTTGAGCATGGCTTTGATGCTTTTCATGCCAAATATTGTATTCTTTCCGAGAATTGTGTTTGGACCATGCTTGAATTCCGAGGCTTCACCACCTTCGCAGTGATTAAGAACGGTTTCCCTAATTTTTAGTGCACCCTCTTTGGCTACTCCGCTGAGTTTCGTAGCGAGGATGTGCATTGAAGGCTCCATATATATCTTGCTGGCGACAAAAGTGATGCTTTCTTTGGTAGTTTCTATGGTTTCGCGGAGTAATTCGGGAAGCATAAGCAGTTTTTTGTAACGGCGATTAACCTCTTTCTCCAGAGTCATGAATGTAATTCGTTGTTGATTATAAGCTTCCCATTCCGCTTCGGTAGCTTTATCCTCGTTAATACTCATCAGAGCGGCTTTCATTTTTTCGGCTTTGTGTTCGGCTGTTTTCAAAGCGAGATAGAAGAGTATTACCAACTGATTAATGAAACTCTTGGTCGCGGGTACGGCAATTTCCGGTCCGCAGAAGATTGGAATGGAGATGTCGCATTTTTCCTGCCCTAAGGTCGAGTTTATGTTGTTGACGATTGTTACACGGGATATGTTCTGCTCAGACGCTTCAATGTCGTTGAAGATATCAATCAAATCTTTGGTTTCGCCGCTTTGTGAAACGCCTATAATTACATCACCACTGCGTATGCTGTGGGAGTATTGTCCCCTGAAATCACCGGGTAGAATCGGGATTATAGTCTGCGAAGCTATTTCGTTAAAGAATACAGCACCGAGCTTGGTCGCGTGAAACGATGTTCCGCAGGCAACAGTGTAAATCTGTCCTTTTCTCTGCTCAGTTTTCTCTAGAAGATCAATGAAGTTTTCAACTACATTGTCAAATTCCAGCACATCCTCTTTTTCCACAATCGAATCCAGAGCTTTGCTGACTAATAATCGTTTTTTATCGAATTTTTCTCCGATGAGATCAATGAACAGGTTTTTTTCCGAAGAGAAGAAATATTTTTTCTCGAAATCCCGTTTTACTAATTCGGCAAAGAGGATAGGATAATTCTTTTTTACTTCATCGAAAAAAGAATCAGCTTGCGGCGAAGTACAGAATTTATCGAACGCTTTTTCCTGAAGCGGAAATTTCTCTAACTTCAATAACTTATCAGATAAAGTCTTGAAAACAGTCATCATTTCTTCTGAGTCTAATAGATTCAACATTCTACGTCCTGTATTGGAACCACCGAGGAATATTTTTACTAACTTACCAGCGGAATCAATCTCAGAGTATATTTCCTGCTCCATAAAGTACTTGAAAGGTGGCATCAACTCGGTATCTTCCGCCCGGAGCTTGGAGCGAACTGGCAGACGTTTTATTTCCTGTCCTTTCGTTATTATCTCATCCGGCTGACCAACTTTACGGATTTTACCGTCTTTATAGGCAAATATCCGGTAATTTGATGCTGTGTATTCCGCGAACTCGCCTTCGCGAAGTTTTACTAACTGTTTTGTGAACTTGAGAACAGCAGTCAGATCTGACGAAGCAAGAGAAAAGGGAGTATCCTCTATTTTCCCGATGCCGAAGTAGAGGCTACTTCCAGCTTTGATAGCGTACATAATTTCGGTTACAGGATCGACTATAACCGAAGCAAAAGAGCCAACCGTTATCTCAATGGCTTTGATAATGGCTTTGCGCATGGCGTTTTTACGCACAACTGTATCGTTTTGTTCAGCTTCTTCATGCTCATCAAGAAAGATGTCGAAATAGTGTTCTATTGTATGAACAAGTATTTCGCCATCATTATCCGAAACCACGTTGTGTCCTTCGGTGATAAGAAAGTTTTTCAACTCTCGCGTGTTAGTTATATTGCCGTTGTGAGCACCAAAAATGTGGCGTTTGCACCGCACTTCATGGGGCTGTGAGTTTTTTTTATCTACCGCGCCAAAGGTTGCCCAACGCACCTGACCACAAAAGATTTTACCTGCTTGCTCTTCTATGCCAAGAGTTTCTACGAGTGTGCTGGGAGCACCGACATCTTTAAGCAGTACTGTGTTCTTCTTGTCATCCTGAAAAATTGCGCCAGTTGAATCGTAGCCTCGGTATTCCAGAGATTTCAATAATTTTGCGGCGTACTTGCCCATATTGATGTGAACTTTTGCCAGCATCAGACCTAAAACGCCACAGCCAACTCCGGGAAGTGGAATATGCAGTGTAATCGGTGGAATTTTCGTTATTCGGGTGAGGATTCTATTTATTGCTTTCATCATGTTTATTCTCCCATAATTTTATCAGACTTTCGGCAATGATTATATCTATTGGCTTTGTAATCTTGATATTGTTTTCAGTTTCCACAATCGCGACAGGATAACCAAAGTGTTCGATTAATCCGGCATCATCGGTAAAGCTGAGATTTGCTTCCGCGGCACGTTTATGGCAATTGGTGATTAAAGAATACCGGAACACTTGCGGCGTGTGGATGTTATAGAGTTTCTCCCTGTCGATTGTGCCGCTGACAATCCCGTTCTTCACTTTCTTGATGGTGTTTACAACCGGACTGCCGGGAATAACAGCAACGCAACTCTCTATTTTGATAAGCAATTTATCAATATCATCATTTCTGACAAATGGGCGTACAGCATCGTGAATAAGAACTACTTCAGTTTGCTTCGGGCAGGCTTGTAATCCTTTATGTACTGACTCTTGCCTCGTCTCGCCGCCAGTTACGCAGATGAACGGATAATCGTACTCTGCTGTTATCAGATTGCGTCCGAATGACAGATCATCTTCGGGAAAGACAACAACAATAGTGTCCACCGCTGGGTGCTTAATAAAGGCATCCAGAGCACGAAAAATAATACGACGACCTGCCAGCGGCAGATATTGCTTCTTTTCCGAAGCCTGCAACCGCTCGCCTTTTCCTCCGGCTGTGATTATTGCTGTAATAAACATCAAATCTGAATCAAATTTTCACCAGTTGCGTGTCAAGGATTTCGTGAGTCGCTCGCTTTGCTTGCTTCATTTATGAATTGAGGACACACCTGTCCTAAATAAATATATTTTCCAAAAACCGTGACGATAATTATCAAATAATTACCGTCACAGTTATGAACTTAAATACGAGCCTATTTTCTCAAATGCTGAAGATTATTGCAAGAGATAATTTTGAGAGTCTTGCAAAACAGACAGGAGTTTCCCGTCATAATAAAGGTTTCAGGGCATGGGATCATTTTGTTTCTATGCTGTTCTGTCACCTC
>JAIOTM010000412.1 GCA_021106755.1 Candidatus Cloacimonadota bacterium
ATTATTACAATCTGATATTATCTATTAGCCGCGTATTCCCGAAACGTACCGCGAGAAAGAGTCGGTTTCCTGATGTTACGGTTTGCACTGGCTGGAGTTTATCCTCATCAGCAATTTCAATATAATCTGGTTCTCCACGGAAAGTAAGAATATGCTGCCGTGCGAGAAGACGCAACACTTCCGGGTTTGTTTCCCCCTGCCCAAACGCGGATTTTACTATTTTCAAAGCCTGATACAAGCTAAGAGCGCGTTTTCGCTCATCTGCCGAAAGATACTTGTTGCGGGAACTCATCGCCAAGCCATCGCTTTCCCGAACAAGCGGACACGATACAACTTCTACCGGAAGATTAAAATCCGTGACCATAGTATTTATTACAAGATACTGCTGAAAATCTTTCTCTCCGAGATAGAGATTCTCTGGCTGCACTATGTTGAGCAGTTTCAGGACAATAGTTGTAACCCCCCGGAAGTGGTCAGGGCGGGATTCCCCGCAAAGCCTTTCTGTGATGTTTCCCACAGACACCGAGCTATTAAAGCCGTCCGGATACATTTCCGTGTTGTTTGGGATAAACAGATAGTCTATACCTTCTTCTGCGAGTAACCGCAAGTCGTTGCTTAAATCGCGGGGGTAGTTAGAAAGGTCTTCGCCGGGGGCAAACTGAGCAGGATTGACATAGATACTTACAACAGTAATATCGTTGTCGGTAACAGACTTACGCACTAAGCTGAGATGTCCCTTATGCAGAAAGCCCATTGTGGGAACAAAACCGATGGTTTTGCCACTGGCACGAACATCAGCGACTGCTTGCCGTATTTCGTGAATATGCTCTATAACACGAGGTTTGCTCATTGTTTTTTGCGGTACCGGGTCCGGTTGTCGTTGCTGTCCACTATTATTATCGGTGGTTTGTGAGTACGAGCTTCATCATCGTCCAACAGTCCGTAATTGATAATGATAACCTTATCCTCAATACTTACTAAGCGGGCTGCGGCACCGTTCAAGCCGATAATGCCCGAACCTGCTTCGCCCCGAATAATATAGGTCGAGAAGCGGTTGCCATTGGAAATATTATAAACCGCCACTTTCTCGTTTTCCAGCATTCCGGTTTCGTCCAGCATAGCCCCGTCAATGGTTATACTACCTACATAGTTCAAATCGCGCTGGGTAACCCGTGCCCTATGAATCTTCGACAGCATCATCATTCGTTTCATAAATTCTCCTGATATTACATTAAACGGTTATTTTTTTTAGGGCTGAATGTCTGTCAAATAATAAATGCAGTTCAATTACCTTAGTTGCTTCAAATGAAACCACAAAACCCACCTGAATCAGAATTCGATGTGAAAGAGTATTTGTTTTATTGACGAAAAATGAAAAGATAAAATAATCAGACAGGAAGAGGTATAAAAGATGAAAGAGATATTAACGATAAAAAAGGTAATTCTGCACGATGTATCGATTTTCCGGGATTATTTGAAATAGGGTATCTAACAATCTCGAACGCCTTACAATGGAGATTACAATATGGTCGGGTAGTTCAAAAAGCAGGTGAAATTGATGGCATTATTAAAATCAAATAACAGTAAGCATAAAGTAGAGTTTGGTGATTTTCAAACTCCTGATTTTCTTGCCCATCAGGTTTGTGATTTCATTAAACAGCATTGGATTCAGCCAAAAACCATAATAGAACCTACCTGTGGTATTGGTAGCTTTGTTCTTAATTCGGAAAAAGTTTTTTCATCAGCAGAAAAGATTATTGGGTTAGAGATAAATACTGATTATCTAAACATATTAAAAGACAGAAGTTGTGATACAGATAAAATAGTTGTTGAGAATCGCGATTTTTTTCAATTAGATTGGAAAAAGTACATTAATCAATTGCAGGAACCAATATTGATGATAGGTAATCCACCCTGGGTTACAAATTCAACATTGTGTTCATTAAGTAGCTCAAATCTGCCTGTCAAAAACAACATTTCAGATTTCAGGGGTATCGAAGCAATTACAGGGAAATCGAATTTTGATATATCCGAATGGATGATAATTAAACTGTTAGAAGTTCTCCAGAACAAAGAGTCTGTTTTAGCATTTCTTTGCAAAACAAGTGTTGCCCGAAAAGTCTTGAAACATATCTGGAATAAGAAGTTGAACATATCAAGTTCAGCTATTTATTTATTTGATTCAAAGGAGTTTTTCAATGTTTCTGTTGATGCTTGTCTGTTTGTCTGCCAGTCCGGGAAAGCAGATGAAAACCCCCATTGCCCTGTTTATCGTGAAATAAACGATAAAACTTTAATCTCCGATATTGGTGTTGTTAAAAACGAATTATTGGCTGACATTTCTAACTACAACAAATACTCGCGTCTTGAGGGGAAAGAATATTATATCTGGCGCTCCGGGATTAAGCATGACTCTTCAAAGGTTATGGAGTTTGTTTTTAAGGACGGTAAATTTCTCAATGGCTTTGGCGAATCTGTTGATTTAGAATTGGATTATCTTTATCCGCTTTATAAAAGTTCTGATATTTCCAAACAAATATTATGTGAACCTCGTAAGTGGGTATTGGTAACACAAAAGGAAGTTGGAGATGAGACAAAATTTATAAAAATTGCTACCCCTAGAACATATCAATATCTGGAAAAGTATTCTGACATCTTATCCCGCAGAAGAAGTTCAATTTACATGAAAAAAGCTCCATTCTCAATATTTGGAGTTGGAAAATATTCATTTTCAAACTATAAAATCGCAATATCCGGTTTGTACAAAAAAATACAGTTTCAATTACTGAAACCCTTCAATAATAAGCCCGTAATGGTTGATGATACATGTTATATCATTCCTTGCGATACTGAGAAAGAAGCTGAATTGCTTCTTAAAATTCTAAGCTCCGATATAGCTCGTGAATTTTTTCTTTCATTTATTTTCTGGGATTCAAAACGACCAATAACTTCTGCTATTCTAAAGCACTTAGATATACTCAAATTAAGCAAAGAACTAAACTGTAATGAGCTGACAAAAATTATTGAATCAAAATCTATAAATGCTCAAATGACATTTCTTGATGTTGATGCCCGATAGGATGCAGTGTCAGAATTTATAAGTTGATGTATCCACCCAACAAATTCATTGCCCCAAAACACTAACCTAAATATCTTGCCCACAAAGGAGAATCTATGAGATATTTCATCATAATAATATTCCTGTTGGCATCGGTTTATTTGACGGCACTGCCAAAACCAATAGAAGATGCTGACTACATCGCTCTCGCTAAGGAAAAAACTGAAGTTGCGGAAATCAGCCTTAAAAAAACAGTCAGTGGCAGAATTGCCGAGTTGCACGATAAAAATAACAAGCTCACGGGTTATTACGCCCTTTCACGGGAATTCGGCAAGGTTAACGGTTATAACGGTCCAACTAAGTTAGGCGTATTGTTAGCCCCGGATATGAGTATCAGCCGGATAGACATGATTAGCTCACCCGATACAAAGTCGTTTGTTAACCGGATTCTGAAAGCTAACTTTCTCGACCAGTTCAAGGGGAAGAAGTGCATAAACGATAAAGATTTCAAGACCATTACTGCTGCTACAATTACCTGCGATGCCTGGATAAAGACCGTTCAAATGGTTCTAGAAGGGGTGAAGGAAGAAGAGTAGAGAGCGTTTTTTTCTAATCGAAAAATATATCAATTCGGGTATAGCTCTCTAATTTTTATTACACATGTTTGATGTAACAGGATATCGTTTATACCATTTCGTTTACTCAATTTCCATCACTCGTTGCATCTCAGCTTTCAATGTCTTCATCTGAAACGGTTTAACTATCCTGCCCATAAATCCGTAGTCACTGAAATTAGCCAAAACAGAATCAGTGGAGTAGCCACTCGAAACAATTACCTTTGTCTTGCTATCAATTGCAAGCAGTTTTTTAACTGTTTCTTTACCGCCCATGCCTCCGGGAATGGTTAAATCCATAATCACAATATCGTAGGAATTGCCGCTTTTTTCAGCAGAGATGTATTTCTCAATTGCTTCTTTCCCACAAACCGCGAAATCAACAATATATCCACATTTTTGAAGCATTGCGGTGGATACATCTCTCACAATTTCTTCGTCATCCATAACCAGAACGCGTCCAAGTATGGATGTTGGCTTTTCGGTACAATCTGACTGAATCGAATCAGTTGATTTCTCGGAAGACTTATCAGCCGGTAAAAAGATGGTAAAAGTTGTACCGATGTCGGGTTTGGAAGTAACACTGATGTGTCCGTTATGCTGAGTAATGATACTATGAACTGTTGCCAGTCCCAAACCGCTGCCAGTCTGCTTTGTGGTGAAATAAGGGTCAAATATTCTCGCTATATGTTTCGCGGAGATGCCGACCCCATTATCCCGCAGACTGAACTTCACAAAATCCCCTGATAAATGACGGGCAGTGCTTTCCATAAGGTCTTCAACATTTTCCGCTTCAATATGCAGATTACCCCCATCGGGCATAGCTTGCTTGGCATTAATAAGCAGATTGGCAATTACCTGACTGATTTGTCCTTTCTCTGCTTTAACCTGCCACAAATCATCAGGCAGGCGAATGTGTGCCTTTACATTGCTACCACTCAAATTGAATGTTATTAAGGTTTGCACTACCAGTTTAAGATTTACTACTTCAATTATTGGATCACCACCTCTGGCAAATGTCAGAAGTTGTTTTGTCAGATGAGTTGCTCTCTCTAATGCGTGATTAGCAGTTTCAATGTGTGGATAGGCTTTATGGTTATGAGAAAGCTCCAGTTTTGCAAGTTCAATATTTCCAAATAGCCCGGTGAGTATATTGTTGAAGTCATGGGCAATTCCACCCGCTAATATCCCTACGGATTCCAGTTTTTTGGATTTAAGTAGTTCCTCTGCGGTCTTCAGTTGTTCTGTCACATCCCGGAAAACAAGCACCACACCTCGGATGTTGCTCTGCATATCCCTGATTGGAGCAGCACTATCGGCAATATTGTACTCGGCTCCATCTTTTGAAATGAGGATAGTATGATTCGCGAGTCCAACAATGTTACCTTCTGCAAGTACTCTATCTACAGGATGTGCAATTAATTCTCTGGACTTCTCATTGATAATGTTGAATATTTCCGAAAGCATTTTACCGGAAGCATTAACCTGCTTCCAGCCGGTTAATTGTTCCGCAACAGTGTTCATCAGTTCCACTCTGCCTGATGTATCAGTTGTGATAACTCCATCACCGATTGAACGTATGGTTACAAAAAGCAGCTCTTTTTCATCCAGTAGGTCTTTCTGGGCGTTTATCTTATCATGTAGCATCTTGTTAGCATATTCTGCCATTTGGTCAAATTCAACAAATTGAACAGCTTTCCGATTAATTATTGTATCAGAGTGAGCCGCTCGATTAAAAAATGAAATAAACAGGTTGAGATTTTTTCTTAATCGATTACTCAGCCAGTTGAGTAGAGGGAGAAACAACATTAATGATATGACAGAAATTATAAGAAAAACAAATATTTTTACTTTTGTCCGCGCATTTAATGACATCTGCAAAATTGCTATATCCTCTTCTACATCATCAACATATACACCTGTACCAATACACCATTTCCAATCTGGTATTCCTTTAGCGTAAGCGATTTTAGGACGTTCTTTTCCTGTATCCGGTTTTCGCCACCAGTAGGAGACATAATCGCCGTTTTCCTTTTTTGAAGCATCAACAAGACTTTGGGTTGTCTTAGTACCTCTACTATCTTCACATTCCAACATATCTGTACCAATGAGAGATGGTTGCGAACCATGCGCGAGCGAAATCCCGTCCCAGTCATCAACAAATAAATATCCATTTTTGCCAAAACGAATATTATTAATCTGCTCTATCATTTTTGCTTTTAACTGTTCTTCAACAACACCCATTGCTGTACTTTGTGCTTTTTCATAGTCAATCATTTCAATAACACGCTCAACTTCGCGCTTGATTATCTGCTTCTGTTGTTCAACATAAGCTGAACGCATTTTATCCACGTGGATGTTAAAATCATGATAGCTAACAAAAATATTAATGCTGACAATGATACTTGCGAATACTATCAAAAAAACGATTCCCCATATTCGAATAAGATTGATAAAACTGATTTGTTTTCTTATCATGTTTTTCTCCGTTTTGTTTCGTCCGATGTCAACCCGACCACCAAGCTGTTCTGACGCTATAAAGCAATAGCTGAATAGCGATTAGCACTGTGCCTGTTGCATCATTACCAAATCCCATTTTAAGAATAAATAAGATAGACCATAGAAATAAGTAATTTGTCAATTTAACCACTATGCTACAAAACATGCGATATACCGCTAAGTTTGCGGAATTTTATCCTTAACTCACTTATTATCTAATTACAATATAAACAAATTATCGACTCAAGAATAAAATAATTTATATTTTTATAAAAATGTACAATAGAAAGCGATGATAGCTACATTTCTTTATACTCCGCAAAAATAAATGGACACAGCTTCTGTTCAGAAATAGCACTTTACTTCTTTAGAACACAAAACAAGTGGCTTTAGTGCGGGGAGGCTTGCTTCGCCTACTTATGGGGGTTTTCTTCAGATGCAAAGTGCAACATTGAACATGAAAAACAACATAACTGAATTTTCTTGAAAAAATGAAGTATCCTTGCTGGTTGATG
>JAIOTM010000204.1 GCA_021106755.1 Candidatus Cloacimonadota bacterium
ACAAGGAAAATGCTGCTACTAAAATAGTACTCCTGTATATCTTGCTAATGACAGTCTTTAGTTTCGCGTAACGCTTTCTAACTTCGCATCTTTCGTTTTTTTTGATTCGATAAGTCATAGATCAGGGTTATGAGGAAACCCCTACAGCGGCAGACAGTCTGATCCGGTAATTTAATAACCAGAAACGAAATCCTTGACAAAAACGCTTTCAACCCCTGACTCAGTACATAGATAAATCAATCAGAACAGCGATGATAATTGCCAAAGGATTTATAGGGATATGAAAACTTTTGAATTAGCGTATGGCTCACAGTCCAGAAAAGTTGAACTTGCAGAGAAGAATCTTCTCGGTGAACTGATAATGCACGACATACCTGCTCTACCCGATATGGCAGGCAGTATAAAAACTGCCCTCGAAAAACCCAGCGGAACGCCCTCTCTCGCGGAAATGTTGCGGAAAAGAAAGCCGAAATCGTTAGTAATACTTCTCACCGACCATACCAGATTTTGTGTTTATCCCGAAATTCTGCCAACTATTACAGACTACATTGCCGCTTGTGGAATCCCGGACAATGCTATCACTTTCGTGGTCGCTTGCGGCACACACTCGTTTATGAATGAAGAGCAAAGACTGAAGCATTATGGCGAAACCGCGAATCGTTTCCGGTTTGAAGTCCACGACTGCCGCGCCGACAATCTTGTGGATATGGGTAGGCTTAAAAGCGGTAATCAGCTCTATCTTAACAAAACTGTTTCGGAAGCGGATTTTCTTATCACCACCGGTATTCTCAATACTCATTATATGGCAGGATTCTCAGGCGGTGCTAAGTCTATACTCCCTGGGATTTCGGGATACAGAACGATTCAGGTAAACCATGCTATGGTGCTGGATTCTAACGTAAACCTGGCACAAACAGTGGAAAACCCAATTTTTCTTGAGATGCGGGAAGCTGCTAAAATGGCGGGAGTCGATTTTATCATCAATTTTGTTTTTAATCTGCAAAAGAAGATGGCGGCGATTTTTTCTGGTCGCCTTGAAGTAGCACATGCACAAGGGTGTCAGTATATTAAAGATAATTACTCAGTGAAATGGCGGGAACAGGCAGATGTGGTTATCGCTTCTGTTGGGGGAGAGCCAAAAGACAAAACACTGTTTCACTCGCAAAAAACGCTGAATAACACAATCTCGTTGGTTAAACCTGGCGGAACTATTGTTATATTCAGCAGTTGCAAAGATGGTGCAGGCTCTGAGAAAATGGCAAACGCTTTCAAACAGGTAAACTCTATCAATGAGTTGTTGCAATTTCCGCCTCAGGCAATTGAAGTAGGAGTGCATCGGGCAGTGGCTTCGGCACGATTATTGAAACACGCCGAGATAGTGTTTATTTCAGAATTAAGGCCAGAGTTATTGAACCGCTTTTTCTTCAGGTCAACCTCTTCGTGGAAAGAAGCGGAAAAATATATTGTTGAAAAACACGGTCTTTCATATAAAGCCTATGTCGTTCCTAATGGAACATATTTCTTTGGAGTACAGCAAAAATAATTGGAGCTGCTAATGGTCAGTAAGGCTCAAAAATTCAGACTTGGCGTTTTCGTTGCTGGTACAACCGCACTGCTAATCTTATTGCTGGTGCTGGTAGTCGGGCGTCAGATGATAGAGAAAAAAGACATCTACTATGTTCGCTACACCGATACTTCCGTCAACGGGTTACAGATTGGTGGTTCAGTGAAATACAACGGCATTTTAATCGGGGCGGTTGATGAAATCCGCTTTGATGAGAAAGACGTATCCTCTGTTATCGTACAACTTAGTGTATATGATGGCACACCAATTCACAGTGATATGCGCGCGACATTGGTTCCCGTTGGAATTACCGGGCTGAAATCAGTTGAAATTACAGGCGGCACAAACACATCTCCACTTTTGAATGACGGCGACTTTATTGATGCAGGTACTTCCACATTTGATAGTATTACCGGAAAAGCCGAAGTCGTAGCCGAGAAGCTGGAAACAGTCCTCAATAATATTGCTCATTTAACCGACCATAATAATCGGGAAAAATTTGATAACATTCTGAAAAATGTCGATGAAATGATAATCGAGAATCGGGACGCGTTTAATAGTATCGTGAATAACGTGGACTCCCTGACCTTATATGTCAGCCAGTTATCCGCTTCCACTTACGAGGCGATGGAAAAGATTAACCGCATTATTGACTCCGAGGAAGTAGTTGCTATGTTGAAAGATGGCGCGCAATTTACCAACTCGCTCATTGAGGCAGATGTTCCTAATATGCTGGTTGAGATAAGCAGTGCTATCAGCCAGGCAGACGCCCTTATCCGCAACCTGAATAATCTTGTGCAATCAGGGAAGCGGGATATTCTGCCAACCTTAGACTCCCTGCGGGAAACTATGGACTATCTTAACGAATTTGCCCGACAAATCGGCGAAGAACCCTCAATGCTCTTGCGAACCAAGAAGAAATAGACGGAGAACCTATGAAACGCCTGATATACACCTTACCTTTAATAGTGCTTCTCGCTGTCGGATGCAGCATCGGTCAGGTTTCCGAGCGGAATTACTATATTCTGGAGTACTACAATCATACCGAAAATCATGAATTAGTGCAGGAAACTCCATTAGATATGCGAATCCTGATTTCCGAAACCCAGATACCCCGCACCTATTCCCGTAAACAAATCGCAGTTCGTAGTTTTGGTCCTAAACTGTCATATTCGGATAACAACAGTTGGGCAGGCAATCTCTCGGAGCTAATCCCTACATTGATTGACCGCCGGATGGACAACTACAACATTGCTTCTCTTTCGCAGGTGGAGTTCATCAGCGAAAACCCGCAGTATGAACTGAAGACAAAAATTAACAATCTCGAATTATTCATTTCCGAATACAACAACGAGATGGTAGCTCATATCAATATGGA
>JAIOTM010000440.1 GCA_021106755.1 Candidatus Cloacimonadota bacterium
ATGCTAATCGCATGTCAAAAATATTAGCAGAACAAATTGCGGATATTCCACAGATTGAGATAACCCGCCCGGTAGAGATAAATCAGGTATTCGTTAAAGTACCTCGTGAATTAATTGAACCGCTACAGAAGGAGTATTTTTTCTACACCTGGGATGATGCCCTGCCGGAAGTCCGCTGGATGACTTCGTTCGACACAACAGAACAGAATGTGATAAACTTTGTTGCTGCTATCAAGAGGCTTCTGAAAACTCTGTAGTATCATACCAGGTTTGCCAGAGATTTGTTACCTGATATAAACCTTCTTCTCCGAAAGACAGAACAGTCCGCCCTTAGCCCAGCACTTTCCGTCCCCGAAAAGTGTTGTAGGGCTGTCAGTTACGGGTAACTAACTCCTTCACTTTTTTGAGTATAAAAAAGTGAGGCTGATGATTCTTCTGCTGGTTAACGTTCAGAATGAAATAACACTTATGTGTTTAACTGAGGAAGATTCTCAATCTGATATCCGCGTCACCATCATCTATCGAAACATCCAGTATTTCATTCGGGTCTCCCCGAGCGGCAATCTCGAATACATCATTCCAGTTTACCGCGCTCAGATTGAACTGGTGATCGGCCGCTTTAAGTTTTATCATATCGGGTACAAACCGCATTCCAAGACGCACAATCGTCAGTGGCACAATCACTTCCACCAATGGAGTTTCGCGCAAAGCTGTCCATATCTGGAAAGTCAATGTCCGGGCTTGTTTCTTTCCGCCCAGTGCCTGTAACAAGCGCGCCGCTTCTTCGGAATTTATTCTGCCACTTGCCACCATGTGCAGTATTTTTTCTTTTGGGGTCATTACTCTTTCACCGCGTTCAACAGCTTAAGAGCTTCTTCAACGGAGAGCTTACCATCTTCCAGCATCTTGAGGATGCTTTTCCGGTTTTCGAGATTATCTCCTTCGTCTTCCCTATGCCTTTTTCTCTCTGACCGCCTGTGAACAACATGAGGTCTTTCAGGTCTATGAGACCGTTGAGATTTTTTCTTGAAGTTAATCATTACATCATGGACAGCGTTTCTTATATCACTACCGATATCCGACATACCTTCCTGAATATCATCAGACAAACCGCTCAGATTCAGAACAAGATCAGTATCATCAAGATGAACTTTCATAGATTTCTTCATTCTTTTCTGGGCTGAGTCGATTTTATCCTTCACGGAATTGAGTTGATCTTCGTTGAGATGCTCTTTCGCGTTTTCCAATCCTTTAATGGCAGCCTTCATAGCTTTTTTTACCGTTGCGCCGATGTTAATGGTAAATTCGCCTGAATCGGTTCCACCTTCACCATGTTCCCGAATAAAGATTCGCTTGGTGCCTGAGTGCTCACCGAGGAGATAGATAGCTCCATTTTCGCTTTTAACATTGATTTTCACTGAGCCGGAGCCTACCTTTTTTTGTAGTATCTTACTGCCGTTATCCCGGTCCATTTCATAATCACCGTCAAGAGTAACATGAAGTACACCACCATCAGTTCTGGCTGTCAAATCATACTCAACTTCTTTGCCAATCTCAATTACCAGTTTTCCGTTTTCGGTTTCAAAACGGTAATCACCTTCGGCTTGTCCGGTGGGTATATTGTAGCGAAGCAGACCGTTCTCATTGCGATAGATTATTTTATCAAAAGAACAATCCTCAATTTTCAGGGGAGAATTTTCTGAGTCAAGAATCAGTTCCCCCGAACATTCAAGGATTTTACCAGGTCCGTTTTCTAACGACAGATTAATCAAACCGGAGATTTCTGACATTTTCACGGGACCGTTTTCCAACTTAATCGTCATATCGCCAGTACAACGTTTCATTTTAAGCGGACCGTTTTCAAGCGAAATATCAATATCCGAGATTAAATCGGATACGCTGACGGGACCATTCTCAGATTCCAGTTTAAGTTTGGTGTTTTCCGGTACATACGCTGTAATGTTGCATTTACGTATTCGGAAAGGAGGCGTTTCAATCTTCGCCTTAACCGTCTGACTATCTTCGTCATAAGTAGCATTCAGTATCTGATTACAAGCAACTTCTTCACTCTGTAAACTGTCTTCCGGCAACTTAACTTCTAACTCAAAGACTACTTCCTGCCCTGTAGCTTTTTTTACCTGCAAAGGCAGATTATCAATAGTAATCTCTACTACTCCAAACTCCTTGCCATCAAAACGCATTGTTTTTTTTCCAGTATTCATTTCTTTCTCCTCATTTCTTCTATAGCTTCATCAACACTGAGTTCTCCCGTTTCCAGTCGGGTGAGTGCACTTTGTCGATTGCTATTCGTGCTTCCGCACAATATTTGTTGGATTTCAGTCAGGCGACCCTTTACGGTTGGATACGATATTTTCAAACGTTTCTCGACTTCTCTGATATTCCCCCCGGAACAGAGAAAGACTTTTATAAACTCTAATTGGGCTTGAGACAGAGAGGCTAATTCACCAATCTCAAAACTACCGCGAATGTTGATGTCACAATGGGGGCAACGGTACTCTACAATTTGTAGCGTCTGATTACATGACGGGCAACGATTCAATCTTTTATTCATTTAATCTCCTTACGCAGACAAAAAGACACACACCTTAAATATGTCAATCTAAAAATTGAATTATTTAATAATAATATTGATTATTTCAATGTCTGCCCGTTTTGAAGGTAAGATTCATAATCCTGTGTATGTTTCGACTCGAAAGATATGTCGAGTCGTGCAACGTGGTTTGTGGCCTCAAGTCATTGATCTGCGTCGTTACACTCCGAACCCGAAATCTGGCAAAATATACTCTGACTTAATGGGAGCTTTCTTCAGATGTGAAGAGTCATATTGAGCATGAAAAATAATATAACCAAATATTATTGAAAAAATGGGGTATCCCACCTATCCTGTTGTTTGTTTAAGAAGGTTTTGCTTAATTGATTATGGAGTAGTAATATTGGGCGATGTCGCTATATGTTTTCAGCGCGTTCCGCCCTTTGGAGTTAAGCTCGTATTGAGCACGTCCGGTTCGGGAAAACCAGCCATAGTGATTGTCATACAAAATCTGCGTTGTTTTGGGGGATGTTCCCCTTGCTTTAATCTGAGTAGTAGTTTGCTCATCAAATCGCTCTAAGCAGCAGGCGATAAAAATTGCCGCTTCCCGGTAAGCAGTCACCACTTTTACGTGGGTAATTCCACCCAAGTTGTGATTCGCGGTGCGTTCGGCAGATTCCCGAAGCAAAGCCCGTTGTTTCTTTTTATCCTTGTAACGTTGGTAGGGTATGGGGTGAAATCGAATTTGAACTCGTTTGGTTCGCAGGATTATCTCAATAAGCCCCACTTCGAGACGTTTCAGGAGTAGCAACTTGCCCTTTATATCCCTGCCTGTAAGAGCTGAACGCTCCACCGCGACATAAACCGAATCCGACAACTTCTGTCGTTGTACTGCCTGAATCAGCAATTTCATGTTGATGCTCTTCTTGAGTTCTATGAGAATTGATTCCCCGTCTTTTTCGGCGACTACGTCACACGCATCTACTTCAGCACGAACCCGATAATCATTTTGCTCTAAAAAAGTTTTCAGGGGTGGAAAAAGCTCGCTCTCTTTGAATTCCATAATAAAAGCCTGCTCAACTACACGAGCATGAATTTATAAAATCTCGTGATAATCGGCAGGCTGTAAAATGCTATTTCTTAGGCACTGATTTTTTATTCAGATATTCCAGAACTGTATCGGTGATATCGACTTTTGTATCGAACCAGAGTACAGACTCGGAAGGATATTCAAAAATGATGGTGTAACCGCCTTCCTCAGCAGTTTTTTCAATCGCAAGGCGAATCTTCTCATACACGGGAGCGAGAACTTCTTCGCTACGCTTCTCCGCTACTCCACCTTCGCCCATAATTGCCATGTAGCGTTCCTGCCCTCTTGTCTGTAAAGATGTTATCTCTTCCTGTTTGAGCTTC
>JAIOTM010000219.1 GCA_021106755.1 Candidatus Cloacimonadota bacterium
AGCGGCTACTGTATCCGCTTTGGAAACGACAATTAGCTTAGCTACATCCGCTTCCTTTAACTCTTCGAGGACTTCTTCAGTAATCTGCAGTCCTGCGGCACAGATTTCACTACCTGTGTCCTTGTCATTGACCGCTTTATAGAGGTAACGTCCTTTCGCTTCGGCAACATCAATCTCTTCGGATGTATAAAAAGCTTCGCGTAGCTCCTCGTTTGTGGATATACCAACGGTACGAAGCAGAACCGTTACCGGAAGTTTCCTGCGCTTATCAATATGCACATACATTGTGTCGTGGATATCTAAGCTGAACTCCAGCCAGGAACCGTTGTAAGGAATAACCTTACCTGAATACTGCATTTTACCACTCAAATGCTTGTCTTCGGTGAAGAAAACAACGGGCGAGCGGTGTAACTGGCTGATAATGACCCGCTCAGCTCCGTTTATAATAAACGTGCCTTGCGGTGTGATGATTGGGATTTCTCCGAGGAAAACATCTTGTTCAATTATCTTCTTTACCTGTTTCTCACCAGTCTCCTTGAAAATTTCTTCATCATAGACTGTGAGTTTCATTCGGGCTTTAACAGGTGCCTGAAAAGTAAGATTTCGTTCGAGACATTCTTCTGTTGAATACTTATTTTTAAGTATCGAGTAGTCGATAAATTCCAGAAGATAGTTTTCCTTGGAATCCTGAATCGGGAACAGAGCTTCAAAAACAAACTGCAATCCCTGCTTCTCCCTCTTTTGCGGATGGATATTCTTTTGCAGAAAACCACCATAAGAGTCGATTTGCATCGCCAGCAGGTTAGGTACATTTATTTTGGGAAAACCCAGATCTTTGGCACGTTTTTGAATTCTGGAGTAGTTTTTAATCCGCATTCAGTCTTTGCTCCTTGTTGTCGTGAAAATTACAAGCAAAACGTTTAGAATGCCGAAGCATTCCGCTGCTTTTCCGGTTCCAATTATTTTGAAACCGAAATGCGGTTGTGATAGTAGTGCAGTTATCCAATACCATTTATTGTTCTCGCTACACACTCTTTTAATGTAACTAAGTTCTGACCCTGGATAGAGAAATCGCGTAAAGAACCCTTCGCTCCGCCATAACTGGCAGTGAGTTCTTTTGTATTGATTTTTCCTCTCGTTTTCGTCATAGAAAACACGGAAAGTGGATAACGAAATCGCTATCCACTTATCCGGTCAAACTTACTTGATTTCGACGGCTGCGCCGGCTTCTTCAAGGTCCTTTTTAATAGCTTCGGCATCTTCTTTAGAAATACCTTCCGCGACTGGTTTTGGAGCGTTGTCCACTAAATCTTTAGCTTCTTTAAGACCAAGCTTGGTTATTTTACGTACAACCTTGATAGTCTGGATTTTCTTTGCGCCCGCATTAGAAAGAATAACGTCAAATTCAGTTTTTTCTTCCACTTCTTCTGCTACTCCGCCACCTGCGGCGACTGCTGCAACCGGGGCTGCCGCGGTTACGCCAAAGATATCTTCCAGTTCTTTTACCAGGTCTGCCAGTTCAAGAACTGTCAATTCCTTAATAAGATCGATAATCTGTTGCTTCTTATCAGCCATTATATCCTCCGTGTGATTTTTAATTCTCTTGGTTTTTTGCAATTGCGTCCACTACGTAAACAAACTTGCGGATGATTCCCTGAAGAACACCAACAAATCCCGTGACAGGCGCGTTAAATCCGGCTAACATTCTAGCCAGCAATTCTTCTTTAGATGGCAGTATTGCCAGGGCTTCCAGTTCTTCGGTGCTCATAAGCTGATTGTCTATCAACCCACACTTGAAACTTGGAAACTCCTTCTCCTCCATCACGTCCTTCCTGAACTTCGCTAACTCCCGTGCAGGGGCGACTTCATCTACTTTGCATATAGCGAGAGCAGTCGGTCCTGTCAGGTAGCTGTCGAAATCGGTGATTCCCAAATCGTTGAGGGCAATCTTAATGAAAGTGTTCTTGGTGACAAAGTAATCCACTTTGGCTTGGCGGAAACGATTACGAAGATTATCGACTTCGGCAATGTTGATGCCTTTATAGTCGATTAATACTATCGCTTTCGCGTCTTCTAACCGTTCCTTGATGTCTGCTACACGGTCGATTTTGTATTTCTGTACCACTACCCCTCCTACCGTTTAGACTCAAGTGAAGCTGCCACGATGTTGCATTTTACACTAGGTCCCATCGTGGTGGTTATTGCCAGAGTTTTGATGTACTGACCTTTTACAGCCGCGGGACGATCCCTGAGTACTGCCGCCATAATGGCAATTATATTGCCCTTAATCTTGTCGGCATCAAAACTGATTTTACCTGCTGGAATATGCAGGTTAGAGAACTTGTCAACGCGATAAGCGACTTTACCAAATTTGGCGTCTTTTACCGCTGCGCCTACATCCATTGTGACTGTACCCACTTTGGGGTTGGGCATAAGCCCACGGGGTCCAAGAACCCGACCGAGTCGTCCAATCTTGCCCATCAGATTCGGAGTGGAAACCACTAAATCGAAATCTAACCAGCCGCCCTGGATTTTCGTAACGAATTCATCTACACCTACGTAGTCTGCACCCGCTGCTGTTGCTTCATCGGCTTTGTCGCCTTCCGCGAATACCAGAACGCGAACATCTTTGCCAGTGCCGTTCGGAAGTAATACTGAGTTGCGTATCTGCTGATCAGCTTTGCGAGGATCGACACCAAGATTCAGGTGAATCTCAACTGTTTCGTCGAATTTACTCGCGGGAATCTTTTTCAGGATACTAATCGCGTCGTCGAGCGTGTAACGTTCGTCGCGATCTATCAACTCAAGCGCTTTCCGATAACGTTTTCCTCGTTTCATCTATACTCCTTATAAAAACAATCTCCTGCTGAAGTCGTATTATAGGCTATTCTACTATTACGCCCATACTCCGTGCAGTACCTTCGACCATTTTCATAGCGCTCTCAATACTGAATGCGTTTAAGTCCTGCATTTTAATTTCGGCGATTTTCTTTACCTGATCTTTGGTAATTTTTCCAACTTTGTTAAGGTTGGGTTCGCCGGAACCCTTTGCAAGACCAGCTTCTTTTCTAATCAGAACCGACGCTGGCGGTGTCTTGATTTCAAACGCGAAGCTTTTGTTTCTGAATACTGAAATAACTACAGGGAAAATCATTCCTGGTGAGTCTTTTGTCTGATCATTGAATTGCTTACAGAATTCACCGATATTGATACCTGCCTGACCCAGAGCGGGACCAACCGGTGGAGCCGGGGTTGCCTGACCAGCAGGAAGCTGCAATTTAATAGACTGGACTACTTCTTTTTTCTTTGGTTTTGCCA
>JAIOTM010000187.1 GCA_021106755.1 Candidatus Cloacimonadota bacterium
ACTATTGAGAAAGTAGCAGATATTTACAAAGCAGATGATTATAGAAAAATTATTAAAGATGGAGACCGATTACTTGCTCAAGGAACCAGAGCAATTCATCTACTAACCAAAGATGATGAGGGAAACTTGATAGAATTGGATGAATTACCTTTGTGGGGTATTTTGGATGCATATTTTCGATCTGAATTCAGTTTTTTCGATACATGTGAAAACTATGTGTTTGCTCTTGGAACTAATTGGGGAGAACAAATGCAAAGTAGAATGTATAAAGCTTTAATTGAGGATAACACGCTAACGCTTGTCGATTCGATAAACTTTTATGGTGATGAGTGGGTAAGTAGAATTATTTTAGTAAATGATCATCTTTTTATAAAACCGCATTATAATAGTTATGAAACGCTATCTGTTTATAATATTGAGCTTGAAATTGTGGCAGAGTACAATTGTTTTGAATTCTTTCATAACACTTGGCTTTATAAAATAAATGAACAATACATATACACCTGGGATGACGATATAGCTGATTTAATGTATATATTCGATGTTAGTGATGTATGTAATATACAGGAAATTGCCCAAATAAATTTTGCTGAGAACTTTCCAGAAGTACCAGATGTACGAATTGCTATAACAAAGATAATCAATGATTCTACATTATGCATGTGTTACACAGGGCAATACACTTTCTTTGATATATCCGACATAGCTAATTGGCAATTATTAGGAACAATAGACTTTCCTTTTCGTAATGCACTATATAATCTTGCAGTACATGATGAAGATAGAATCATAATACCATTGTATAATGGTTGTGTTGCATTATATGATGTTTCAAATTTTGAGGATCCTTTTCTACTATCTATTTATAGTTACGATTTTTACTATAATTTGGATGGTTGTGTGAGTTTTGATAATTGTTTTTACAGAGTTGATTCTCGTCTTGGGATTCACCAATTTACTATTGAAAATGATCAGTTTGAGTATTTAGAAACATTCCCATTTTTTAATGGAATTGGGCGTATTAAAATAACAAATGACTTTTTGGTTATTCTAACTGGTTCTTGGCAAGGTATGCATTTCTATGATATCTCCGATATTAATAATATTCAATACATTTGTACAAATTTTGATAATTACTATCAATATGGGTGTGATATTGAAAATAACTTTTTAGCAGTAACTTTAACTTCACATCCAGACAATAACTCAAGCATAGATATTTACGACGCAACTAATATTGAATATCTTGAATTAGTGAACAGAATAGAAGATGTTCATGCCTATGAAGTATTTCTTGAATATCCATATTTATATGCTTTAGAAACTGTATATGGTTCTTATGAATATCATTTCGTAAAATATGATATTTCCACACCTTTTAACACTCAAATCATCTATGACTATGATCTATCTCCCTATTGGAGTGGTTTTTATAAATATGGAGATTATGCATATTATCGCGGTTCAGAAGAATCAATATTTATATTAGGAAATCTCGATAGTGATAATCCTGAAATTATGGGTATTCTTGATATTGATGAATCATTTGCCTTCTGGGAGAATAGTACTGATTACATTACAGTACAGAAATTTAATAACTACATAGATATATACTCTTTAGAAAATCCAATAGAACCGGAATTGATATTCGAATATCCCTTTACTATGGATAATCTTTTTAGTGGCATAAATGATAATTTATTTTTTGTTGGTAAACACACAATAGATATCTTCGATATTGAAGATGGGTTTAATAATATAGACCCTCTATATAGCCTTGAATTACCTTTTAACACGAGCATTAGATATTTTTTAGAAAGAGATGATGAAGATTATGTTTTATTTACAGCATCTACCGGTGTTTCACTTTATAGATACAATTATGATAATTCTGACAGTAATAATGAAATATATACTCCTACATTTATTCTCTCAAATCACCCCAACCCTTTCAATCCAAGCACAATAATTTCTTTTGAATTAAGCACCGAGACCAACGAAAATACCGAGATTGTAATTTTCAATTCAAAAGGACAGAGAGTGAAACAATTGCAAATTACGAATTACGAATTAGGAATTAATGAAGTCGTGTGGGATGGAAAAGATGAGAATAATAAACCGGTTGCTTCCGGTGTTTATATGTATCAACTAAGAGTTAATGACACACCGATTGCCAGCCGTAAGTGCTTGCTGTTGAAATAATTGTGACTCAAAACTCCGATTTCGAGAAATTGACAAATCTAAAAAGCTCCGCAAAAAATGCGGAGCTTTTAATTATTTTCAAACTTGAATTTTATTTTTCTAAGGAATGATCGACAAATTCTATGATCGCCATCGGAGCACAATCACCTTTGCGATAACCATTCTTAATTACTCTTGTATATCCACCTTCCACATCCTTGTACTTAGGTGCAATTTCATCGAATACTTTTTTCACCAAAGTTCTATTTTGTAGAACTTTAAAAGCCAATTGTCTGTGATGTACAGAATCTGTTTTGCCGTAAGTAATAACTCTTTCTGCCAGACTTCTCATCTCTTTAGCTTTTGCCTGAGTTGTATTGATCCGTCCATTTTCCACAAGAGAAACCACCAGATTTTTTAACATCAGATTTCTGTGTCCTTTCTCTCTACCAAACTTTCTTCCTTTTACTCTATGTCTCATAATTATTACCTTCTATTTCTTGATAACAATGCTATCTTTTGCGTCTTCGATTTTTTTTCTGATCCCTTTCACATCCATACCGAGAGAAAGATCATACTTTTCTAATAACTTCTTGATCTCATCCAAAGATTTTTTACCGAAGTTACGGTATTTCAACATTTCATTTTCTGTTTTGGAAACCAATTCACCGATCTTATCGATCTTTGCCGCAGCAAGACAATTACTGCAACGAACAGAAAGTTCCAGTTCATGAACCTGACTATCCAAAATCTTTTCCAGATTTTCTAATTCCGGATCCATTTCAACTTCCTCGATATATTCCGGTTCAGTTTCAAAAAGAACAACTTTGTCATAAAGATCTCGAAGTATCTTTGCTGCCAGATAAAGTGAATCTTTGGGATCAATACTACCATCTGTAGTTATTTCCATTATCAATTTATCATAATCGATACGCTCGCCAACACGCTCATTTTCCTGAGCATATTTCACTTTGATGATCGGTGAATAAATAGCATCGATCGCAACTACACCAACCGGTTTATCTTCATCATCA
>JAIOTM010000341.1 GCA_021106755.1 Candidatus Cloacimonadota bacterium
GAGAAGGGAAGTTGGAATGAATTCACAGAAAAAACTAAAATTGAGTGGAAAATGAGTTTTGCTATTTGGTATGCTATATTTTCTGTGATTGTTGGCACTATTGCAGGTAAATTTGCACAAAGTGATTTAAATGTCAATTGCTATGTGTTATTCACTCTTTGTGGAGTGTTATTGATTATTCATTTTCTATATTTATTCTGGATTCAAAAGTGTCTGAGAAAATCGAGAGATTTTCTTTATGAGATTAGAGAAAGAATGAGAGATATGGTAGAACTTTCCAATATAGAACAAGAAGCTCTTAAATTAACGAATAAAACAGCGAAACAATTTTCTATTTGGCTACAACTTGCTGTCACCGCTTTATTACTGGGAAATCTTATCTGTATTGTGATTTAATAAATTCACATCCCCCCTCCAAACCATTAATTGACACTCTGACACCTGCTATAATTATGCGTTTATGTTAAAAGGAAAAGTACGCGAGTTTGGTCCATGGCTGTTATACACAGTGCTAACTATGGGTATCTATTACATCTGGTGGACATTTGCTGTTTTGCGGGAGATAGAAACCTCTTTCAAAATTGAGCACGACCATTATATAAAGTCTGCCCGATCTATGTTGATACTCCGCTTAGTGATACTACTTGTCTCAACCTATTTTATCGTAGCTTCACCAGCATTAGGCATTGAAACAACCGAAGCTCAGAACTACGACCGCTTTTTCTGGCTCAATCTTCTGAATGTAGTAGTAGCCGGGATTTTCTATTACCGATTTACTTTAGCGATAGCGTTTGGGCAGTTCAAAGCCGGGTTAGAGCCATTTCGGATATTCGACATCTTTGGTTTCATGTTGGCGAGTCTTATTATGGGCTTTTTCACATCGTTTTTAACTGTATTCTTTTACGCGAGCATTATCTTCAGCCTGATTTTCCATTTCAAGTTACTCAAAGAAATCAACAGAATCTGGTTGTCAGATCAGGAAACAACTTTTTTCGAATAGCAATTACTTAAGCAACAATAACTTGCGCGTCTGATTAATCAACTTTGTTTTCAAACGGCAGAAATAAACTCCGCTGGCAGTGGCTTTGCCTTGATTGTCAATTCCATTCCAGATAAAAAGATGCTCTCCCTTATTGAGGTTACCCGTGAAAACCGTTTTCACTAACCTGCCCCGAATATCGTAAATTCTCACCTCTGCCCTATCCGGCTCGTCAATAGCAAAGCTAATGGAAGTTTCTGGATTGAACGGGTTTGGATAAATTGACAAGTTGCTGTCTGCTGAAGGAAAGGTTTCGTTGCTTACAGTTCCCACATCAATATAGTCAGTTTTAGTCAGCGTATCCTGAGTACCATCGGCGTAATAGACTATCATACTTACTGTATAAACTGAATCCTGAACGTAAGTCCATGTAGCAAAGCGTCCGGTGGAGTCCGCGACACCATCATTGTCGAAATCCCACTGGAATGTAATAACACTATTGCTGTGTAAGGTTTCTTCCTCGAATGTTACCTGCAACGGTGCCGCGCCGGAAGTAACATCGCCGGAAAACTCCAGAATCGCTGTAGTATCCAGAACAACCTGCGACAACAAGACAAAAGCCGAATCCGCAAAGGCGGCTTGAATCGAGTCAACAGTAGCGGAATCGGGTGGATTGGTTTCCCATGCAGTAAAAAGCGAATCAATTGCGTTGATGGCGGATGATTCCCACGGAAAGACCATATCCCACAAACCTGTTCCGCCTGAGTTTCTCAGCTTATATGTATCAAGATAAGTAACGTTCGTCCAGTCGAATAATGTAGCTTCAAAACTATTGGAGAGTGCACACATAGGTGCGTTGTTTCCTTCTTCACCCCCATCTACAAGCACTGAAGGCAATGAAACTCCGGGCCATACCGGTACGGCAATTCCCATTGAAGGATGCCCAAGAATCGTCCACATCGTTGGCAGAACACAAGTGTCGGTATCTAATATCCCTTTAATTACCACGGTTGAACCCACTCCCCAGCGTGCCACACTGCTTCCGGTAGCAATATAGCCATAAGGGGAATTGTCGGTCATGTGGGCGGGGTAAGGCACAGACAGCGGTTGGTCGGCAGCGGTGGAGAAGTCCCTTGCTATCACTTGCAAAAATGTTTCGGTATCAAACAGGCTTACGTTGTAGAGTAAATCCGATAATGCTACAAGTCGGTCGTAACGGTCCTGACCGTTACCCGTACCACCGCTCAGGCAATAATTAGTGCGGATGATGTAGCCATCCGGTGCAACATTAGTATCGTTAGCATCGAACACCCAATGCTGGTTTTGATTAATCTCCACCATAATAGCCGCACCCGTAGAATCGAAAGAAGAAAAGTTACCGCTACCATCCACTTGCGGGTATGATGCCAACTGAAGCAGGAACCCGGCAACTGTAGAACAACTCAATAAAGCGTTGTACATCAGTTCTCCGTTACAAAGACGCCAATCTCCTACATAAGCGTTAACGATGGCAAAACCATGGTCGTTGACTCCAATGTAAGGCCAGCTTGC
>JAIOTM010000297.1 GCA_021106755.1 Candidatus Cloacimonadota bacterium
ATATTTGAAAATATTCAGGGTTAAATTTTTATGTTCTTCTGGCAAACAGGTTTGCCTCATTTTTTGAATCTTTACTGCATTATTTGGGGATAATATATTTCATAAACTCATCAACAACTTTTATCGGAATCCGCTTAGGTTTTCCCTTATAGCCAAAGACTCCACTTAGAACAGCGGTGTTGCAAACTTCATTGGCGGAGTTCTTCATTTGCTGTTGCCATGTCCAGTGCAGGCGATTCATCATCGTAATTGTCGTTTCTATCGAAATAACTTCTTCCAGCAAGACAGGTTTTATGTACCGCAAGTGAAAATCTATGATATAAATCTCTATTTGCATTTCTAACAGCTTACTGATTGGATATCCGATTTCCATTAGAACGTTTGCTCTTGCTTCTTCATATAGATGCATGTAGTTAGCATTATTCAGATGCCCATAGACATCGCAATCGAAACCGTAAATTCTCCTTTTATGTACGAATGGCATTTCTTCCTCCGTCAACCTTAATTCAATCTGTTTCATCTTGGATTTGACAAAATGAACAGGTAGGATACTATTACATCTATGATGTTTTCCGAAGGTAAATTTAAAAAAATGTCCCAAGCCCGGCAAGAAAAGAAAGTAATGGAAATAATTCGTGAGCTTGAACAGCGGTGGGACGATGAATCTTTTCGCCTGCTACAACTTGCGCATTTGTCGGAGCTTGCGGAACTTATGCATAGTAACGGTGTGGAAGTTTTAGTACGGATAGATATTTCGATTACCCTACGCAAATTCTTACAGCAAACAACCGGAATTCTCAGAGGCTGGGGTTTCGAGACTACCGACCCGGATTTTACAGTAGTAAGCAAGCTGGATGGTAGTAGCGAAACGAGGAAATTTCCCTTATGGCTGATTCTTGACAATCTACGTTCATCGTTTAATGTGGGTGCGATAATCAGGACAGCCGAATGCTTGGGAGTGAGCGGAATCTATTTATGTGGATGTACCGCTACGCCGGAACATCATAAAGTGCGAAAAACCGCTATGGGTGCCGAGAAGCATATCCAGTGGAGTAATTTTGAATTTACGCTGGACGCCCTGCAACACTGCCGGGATAATGGGCGGCGAATTTACGCTCTCGAAACAGCAGAAAACGCCACTCTGTTACACGAATGCAAATTCGTCCAACCTGCGGCACTTATGCTCGGTAACGAAGCACTCGGTATTGATGAAGAATTGCTTAGGGAAGCGGACGAGATTGTGAGAATTCCGCTATCAGGCTGGAAGAATTCCCTCAATGTAGGTGCCGCGTTTGCCATCTGTGCCGAAACTATTGTCAGCAGTTGGCGGCAAGTCGAAACAAGATAAAAGGAAAAAATATGCCAAGACCAAAAAAGAGAAGAACAGTACAGCATCCCCCTCTATTCCAAAGCATTAAACCAAGGGGAATTCCGGTTTGCGGACTGCCAAGAATTGAGCTGACACTGGATGAATACGAAGCTATCCGTCTGGCGGACTATGAGAAGCGTGAGCATCTTGAAGCTTCGGAGATGATGAATATTTCCCGCTCTACTTTTACACGATTGATAGAAACTGCCCGGCATAAAGTAGCCCGAATGATGATTGATGGGGGAGAACTGATAATTGAAGGTGGTGAAATAGATTTGGCTCACAATTTACTGTATTGTCGAAAATGCGGCGAAAAAATAATTGTTAAATGGGATAACAACATTAGTGAGTGCCCGGAATGTAATTCCGATGATTTATATGATTGTTTCGGTAAACCACACCGATTAAACCGTGCCGGACATCATACAGCGGGAAAGCAGAGACGAAGACATCGGGGAGGACGCTCTTAATTATTTAAGATTTAATATATTCGGTGCTTACCTCAATTTTCAGTTCTTTCAGACATAAAATCTTAAAGAGGCATTTAGCCGCCGACTAAGATTGCCGCTATTAGCAAGAGCCTGATGTACAATGGGGGTTGAAAGCAAACTCGGTCTGTTTTCTTCAATCTTCTTTTTTTTCAGTTTTCTTTTTCGCGAATTTGAAAAGCTTTCCATCTCGTTTTTCGACTAACTTGCCGCGCAGAAGGCTGTCGGCAATAAGTCGGGCGAAATAACGCGGTTTCTGGAAGTGCGATTCATCCGGGTAACTCTTTTTCATTTCTGTGCGGTCTGTGCTGTCGATTATTTCTTCAATGCCGTACAGAGTAATTCCATCATCACCGATTTTCCTGAATACTTTCATTTCCATTGGTCTCATAATCACCTCTTTGTTGACATATAAGTGTTGGGTTGTAATTTCGTAACCAACCCATATTGTACAGTGAAAGTTCAAAATGGCTATGCCATCTGTTTCGCTCTACAATTCTGGAGCATAAAAACTTTGTCAATACCGGAGTTGACTATGAGTACAATAGTAAATCCAGCCGAATTCAGTCGCTGTTTTGTCTGTGGAGCGGAAAACCCTATTGGGTTGAAACTGGACTTTCAGTATATAGATGATGAAGCAGTGAGCACAATATGGCTTGATAAGGATTTCACGGGGTATCTGAACGTTATTCATGGTGGAATCGTCTCTATGTTGTTGGACGAAGTAATGGCGAAAGCAATTCTTGTTCGCAACATAATCGCGATGACTGTTCGGATGACGATAGATTTCAACGAGCCTATGCGTCCCGACACGAAGTATTTTCTAATTGGTCGGGTGGACAAAACAGCGAGAAATCTTTTTTACACTTCAGGTGAGATTAAGGATACTACGGGGAATGTAGTAGCATCTGGCAAAGCTGTATATTTTAGAAAATAATCATGAAAATGATTTTCGCTATTGTCAGCAGGACTGTATTAAAAGGTCTGACCTGGCTTTTGTTGCTTGTTGTAATCAGCCTGTTAGGTCGGGTTTTCTCACGGCAGCTTAATCCACCGGAAGCACTCCCTGATAGTCTGCGTTATACCCGACAGAAATTAAAAATTGACATAAAAGATGCTTCTTTGCAATCATTAATATTTATTCCTGGAGTAGGTGATAAAACAGCTTCTAAAATAATTGAGTTGCGTGACGCGGATAAGCTTCTTAACGCTGAGGATTTACTTCAGGTGAAGGGAATTGGTTGGAAGAAACTGGAACGAATTCGACCTTACCTGATTTTTCCAGAAGAATCAATCGCCGTGAAGAAGATATTTTCAGGCAGGATAAATATTAATACTGCCGATGTGGAGGAACTATGTCTGTTGAGTGGAATAGGTTTCGGCAAAGCCGCCAATATTATTTCATG
>JAIOTM010000240.1 GCA_021106755.1 Candidatus Cloacimonadota bacterium
GAAGTGGACGATGCCGATCAGGAACTGGGGTATGATTTACTCCCAGCTGAGCATTATGTTCGAAGAAAGATTGGCTAAATTTGAAAAATAACAAAAAGGAGTTTACACAAAATACTTTACATTCCCGTTTTCCACTCTCAATATCTTTAATATCCTACATTTCCCTAAATCCTGATTCAGACAATCCAAAGGAACTGACATGCGTACTACTATAATATTGCTCTTCCTCCTGCTCACTCTCTCTCTCTTCAGCACAACCCACACCGTCCGCCAAAACGGGCAGGGTGATTTCACTGTTATCCAATCCGCTATTGATGCTTCTGTTAATGGTGACACCGTACTTGTGCATCCGGGAACATATTTCGAGAACCTTGTAATTAATTATCTGTCAATTACCCTCGGTTCTCTGGAGTTAACAACAGATATCCAGCAATACCGATATTCCACAATCGTTAACGGAAACCAAAGCGGGTCATGTGTCGCTGTTATTGGTACATCAGGAACTGTAACGCTATATGGTTTGACTTTCACAAATGGATCAGGATATGTTGCAAATCAGGAATTAATTCGCGGTGGTGGTGTTTATATCACTCCTATTGATACTGCCTACCTAACAAATTGTGTTATTCACCATAATAGGGCACGGTCTGGCGGAGGATTGCATTGTGGTGCTTACGACACATTCCTCGCTGGAACTTCTATCAGTGATAATCATGCTAATACCTGGGCAGGGGGAGGTATTTATATTCCTTTGTGGAGTCAGGTAGCTTTTGATCCCGTAAATCGCTGTAGTATATATCACAATTGGGCTGGAGAAGGGCAGGATATTGCTAGCCCACAAACCGAAGTGGTAACAGCAGTTATCTTGGATACGTTTTCTGTATTGAATCCGACAGGCTTTTTTGCGGCAGGTTCACGCGTTCCTTCTAACCCCGGAGATATTTTCACGTTTGATATTCAGCACGGATACTATACCCCTGTAAATCACGATTTGTATGTAGCCCCCGATGGCGATGATTCTAACAGCGGTTTATCTCCTTACGAACCATTGCGTACAATATTATATGCTATGCACCTCGTCGCATCGGACAGTCTCAATCCGAAAACCGTTCATATTGCTTCCGGTATTTATAATCGAAGTGACAACAACCAGAAATTTCCACTCTCGGTAAGACGGCATGTAACTCTCGAAGGTAATCCAGATTCCTGGCCCATACTGGATTTTGAAATGGGAACTGGTGGAATTTGGGCCCCCCCCTATAATGATCCTGTTACAATCCGAAATTTTGTTCTGGAAAACATCGGCGATCCTTACTCATCTGCGGGACTATCCTTTCAACATCTTTATTCAGACTCTTTAACTTTGGTTGAAAACATAATACTCCAAAACATTACACGGGAGTTTTATGCAGGCATCAAATTCACAAAGGGAAGTCGAAATGGTATTTTCAGAAATATCACATTCAAAGATAATACTGCACAGCGGAGAGTTGCGGGGATTTTCTTTCAGGAAGCAGAAGATATCCTTGTAGAAAATTGCCGTTTCGAGAATCTTCATACACAGAATCTGGATGATCTGGGAGGATTCAATGCTTTCTATTCAAAATATGCCGAAAACGTAACCATCCGAAACAGTAGCTTTTACAATTGTACCACTACCCGTTCATGGGGTACTGCCGCCATCAATATGACTCCGAATAACGATGTTTTTGTACCAAATTTTTTGGTTGAGAACTGTGTAGTCGCAGATTGCAATAATGTTAATTCCAGCAAGATTGTCGCAATTTATGCCGTTAATGGAGGTCACGCTACCGTTACCGGATGTACATTTGTAAATAATACAAGTACTCTAAGTACATTTGATCTTCTTGGGAATGTGGATGTTAGTAATAGCATCTTTCTCAATAACTCACCTAACGAGATTTCTCTGATAAATCCTGGTGGTGGACCTCCGCCCACCACTCTGAACATAGACTACTGCAACATACAAGGCGGGCAATCGGCTATTCTAAACGAAGTACCCTCAGTTTACACCGTTAACTATGGCACCCACAATATAGATGTTAACCCGCATTTTGTTGGTAGCGGGCAACACCCTTACAACCTCCAGCCCACCTTCCCCTGCATAGACGCGGGCGACCCCGCTACTACTATGCCGTGGGATATAGTTTACAACGAGCGTGTATGGGATGGTGATAACGATGGCACAGCCGTTGCCGATATTGGAGCTTACGAGTACCAGCCAATTTTCCCTGCGGTTAATCTTACCGCACAGGTAAACCTTACGGATGTACTGCTTAACTGGGACGAACCGCAAACGTTTAACCGTAGCCTTAATGGCTACCGTGTTTACCGCGACAGCCTCTGGGCTGGCGATATAGATGACCCGACAAACACCCAGATAACCGACACCAACGTAGAGCCGGGTACGCATGAATACTATATCGTAGCCCTCTACGGCACAATGGAATCGGACAGCACCAACCATGTTACTGTAACGGTTGATTCTACCTCTTACCAGCCGCCGTATAATTTGCAGGCAGAAACAGTTGGCAGCGATGTGCAACTTACCTGGCAACATACACAGGCTGGACAAAGGCTTGTTACTGCTTACGGAGTTTATCGCGACAGTGTACTCATAGCAGTAAACGAAAATCCCAGCGACACAACCTATCTTGATGAAACAATGGGGACAGGATTACACGGCTTTGCCGTTACCGCTTATTATGGCTACTACCAGACAGTCCCAACCGACACCGCCTGGGTCGAGATAACCGCAGGTGATGAAATCACTATTCCGCTGGTAACATGCATTACCTCAGTTGCCCCTAATCCGTTTAACCCTGTCACCACAATCCGCTTCGGCTTAAAAGAAGCCGGCGAAATTACGCTTTCGATATACAACATCACAGGGCAGAAAGTGGTAACATTAAAGAAAGGTTTCTATAATCCCGGCAACTACAGTGCCATCTGGAAAGGAATTGACCATAGTGGCAAAAAGGCGGGAAGCGGCGTTTATTTTGTGCGTCTCAAGACTCCCAATGAAGAAAAAACGCGGAAGCTGTTGCTGTTGAAATAGTATAATCGCTTGGTAACATAGTAGTTAAACGACAAAAGATTTTTACATAATTGAAGAAGATATTGCTACCTTCAACAAAACTTATAACTGACTTTCAAGCGTGTTAAACAAGGTGTGACTATCCCTATAAAACAGGTAAACGATATACGCGATGTAACCCAATAGAAATACAACACCTTTCCAGCGGTTCAGGTCTCTTTTTCTGCCGATAAGGATTAACACCAACATCAGGATGCTGGCGAGTAAAACAATGGCGATATCTTCGTTACTGACGACAGCAAAGCGGAGAGGTTTAATAATTGAACTGAATCCAAGTATCAACAGTAGGTTAAAGATATTTGAGCCTACGACATTTCCCACGGCAATATCAACTTCTCGCTTAGACGCGGCAATGATAGATGTAACCAATTCTGGCAATGAAGTACCGAGTGCTACAACAGTCAAGCCGATAAATGACTGACTCCAGCCAAAGATGTTAGCGAAATATACAGCACTTTCCACAACCCAGTCTCCACCAAAAAATAATCCAACAGAACCAATCGCTATTATAATGATGCTTTTCCAGGTCGCGAATGTATTGCTTTCATTAACCTCAGGATGTTCTTCGG
>JAIOTM010000051.1 GCA_021106755.1 Candidatus Cloacimonadota bacterium
ACCCTGTTTTTGATTATCTACATTGCCAGTGTAATGATTTTACAATCTTTTTTTCTGAAACAGCAACGTGCGATAGACCAGAAATTCAGCAATATGCAACCTGACGAAGTTTTGCCCAAACTTGAGTTTAAGACCAGTGCTGACAGTACTTCCGCCAGAGATTTCATATATTCTTTTCGGGAATCGTTAGCTTCGGTAAAGATGATTCAGCACGAAACCCAGTTTTATTCAGTGCTTTTTCTTGTTGTGGTAATGCTGGTTTCGGTTGGGGTGTTCGCGTTTGTTTTTTACCGAATCACAAATCCGCTTAAAGAACTGGAAAAAGCCACCGCGAAAATCCGGCAGGGAGATTTTGATGTATTCTTACCTGAAACAGGCTTAGGTGAGTTGAAGCAGTTAAAGCAATCTTTCAATGAGATGTCACGGGAATTGGAGCAAACTCAGAATCGACTGCTGCAAGCCGAGAAAGAGATGATCTGGAAAGAATTATCAAGAATCCTCGCTCATGAGATTAAGAATCCTCTAACACCTATTAACCTGGCAGTAGAACGGTTAGAAGAGAAATACGAACTCGACAGACAGAAGTTTGTAGAGATATTCCCCGAAGCTTCCCGGATGATTAAAATGGAGATAAAGAATCTGCGCGATTTAGTTCAGTCCTTCTCCAGTTTCGCTAAAATTTCTACACCTGTTCAATCTGTATTCGATCCGGCGGAATCAATTCGGGAGATGATTAAACCATATAATCACCAGTATAATATCAAGCTTAACATGCTGGAACATCATCGGATAAGGTTTGATGAAACACATTTTTACCAGATTTTTACTAACTTATTCCAAAATGCTATCGAAGTATCGAATGAAGAGAAACCGATTCTGATTAACCTTCGCCAAAGCCGCAGTTATCTTGTTCTGGAAATAATTGATGAAGGTATGGGCATTGCTCCAGAGGATATGCCCCGAATTTTTGAACCTTATTTCACAAAGAAAAAGCGGGGAACCGGACTTGGACTGGCGTTAGTTAAACGACTTTCTCAGGCAAACAATGCTGTAATCCGCGCACAAAGCGATTTGGGTAAAGGTAGCAAATTTGAACTGATAATGGAGGACATCCTTGAACGTTCTGATTATTGATGACGAAATAAACATTCGTCAAACACTGCGAAGCATACTCGAAGATGAAGGTTACGATTGCGAGACTGCTGCTAATGGAAAAGAAGGCATTAAACAGTTAGAAAATTTCAACGCGGATGTAATCCTGCTTGATGTGCAGATGGATGAAATGGACGGACTCACCGCGTTAGAGCATATCCTTAAAGCAGACCCAACTTTGCAGGTAATAATGATTTCCGGGCATAGTGGAATAGGCGAAGCGGTGCGGGCTATTAAGACAGGCGCGTTTGATTTCTTAGAGAAACCGCTCTCTCTTCCAAAGGTTAAGATAACAGTTAGTAAAGCTGCAAAATTCCGGCAGTTGTCGATGGAAAACAGACGACTGAAAATTGATATTGAAGAACGCTATCAGTTAATAGGTAATAGCCCCCCCATGCAAAAGCTTCGCGAAATGATTCGTAAAGTAGCTCCCAGCAACGCTAAAGTACTTATTCGGGGGGAAAGCGGTACTGGCAAAGAACTTGTTGCCTGGGCGATTCATCAGCAAAGCGGACGTGCTGATAAACCCTTTATCCGGTTTAATTCAGCAGCAATTCCCGCTGAACTGGTCGAAAGCGAGTTGTTTGGGTTTGAGAAAGGAGCGTTTACTGGTGCGGTTAAAGGAAAAAAAGGCAAATTGGAAGAGGCGGATGGCGGCACATTATTCTTAGATGAAATCGGAGATATGTCTCTCTCGGCTCAATCAAAAATACTTCGGGTAATCCAGGAAGGTGAATTTGAGCGAGTAGGTAGCAACAAAACTCATAAAATTGATGCCAGAATAATCGCGGCAACCCATAAGAACTTAGAAGAGATGGTCGCGGAAAACCTGTTCCGTGATGATTTATTCTATCGTCTCAACGTTGTCCCAATTCATACGCCAGCCTTGCGTCAACATCCCGAAGACATGTCGCAATTAGTAAACCACCTGTCATGTATGGCTATCCGCGACTTGAATGTCACCCCAAAGAATTTCCTGCCTGAAACAATTTGCGCCTTAAAAGGACGGGTTTTCCCTGGAAATGTGCGAGAGCTTAAAAACCTGATTGAGCGGATATATATCCTTGAAGAAAAAGAAGAAATAGCTCCAGATGATTTGCCGGAAACAACCACCCGTAAAAGCAATTCTGATTTCTTCTGGCAGGAAACCTTGTCCTTCACTGAGAAGAAAAAGGACTTTGAAGCACGCTACTTAGAAGTTCAACTTGAACTTCATGGACACAATGTTTCTCGCACAGCGGAGGCATTGTCTATGCACCAAAGCAATTTATCACGTAAGCTTAAAGAACTGGGAATTAAACTATAAGGAGGTATCATGGCTCTTAGTAAATTAGCATCAACCTTGAGTACCAAAATCTCCGAAGCACTGCATATCAAGCTGGTTTTCGGAAATCCCGTTACGGCTTCGGGAAAAACTATCATTCCCGTAGCCAAAATTGGTTTTGGTTTTGGCAGTGGCGGATCATTTGTCACTCCATCTTCCGAAGAGAACAAGCAGGTAGAGAACGGTGGAGGTGGCGGCGGCGGTAGTGCCGAACCACTCGGAGTATTCGAGATTTCCGATAGCGGAACCCGCTTTATTCCTGTTATCACAACCCGCCAGATTATCTTTATCTCGCTATTTGTCTTAATAACTCTAAGACGTGTCTTCCGGCGGAAAAAGCGGAAGAAATAACTTGCCCCAACTCTATATTCATATTATTGGTTAAGTAACTCTGTGCAAAGGAACTGATGTGAATACAGAAAAACCAGTAATTTTACTTGTGGACGATGTACCAGATAACTTGAAACTCGCGGCTCATATCTTAAAACCGCTGGATTGCGAGATATCCGCAGCCGCTAACGGCAAATATGCGTTGGATATTGCCGTTAAACTTGTGCCTGATATAATCTTATTAGACGTTATGCTCCCGGATATCAATGGATTTGAAGTATGCCGAAAACTTAAAGCAGACCCCATAACAGAATTCATTCCTATTATATTTTTAACAGCCCGAAACAGTCACGAAGATGTTGTTAAAGGTTTTGAAGTTGGTGCGGTTGACTATGTAACCAAACCCTTTAACAGCTCGGAATTGTTTGCCCGCGTTAAAACACATTTGACCAAAGAAAGACAACACAAGGAAATTCTTCGGTTAAACAGACGTAACGCTGCTCTGGCAATGGCTGTTACAGCCAGTCACGAAATTACCCAGCCTTTACAGTCAATTATGGGATACCTGGAACTACTTGAGATAAGCCAACAATCCAGGGGTATCAATCCAAAAGAAGGGAGATATTTCGCTTCAATAAAGCTGGCTATAGAACGTTGCCAGTTCATTATCTCCAATCTTGAGAATATTAAAGAAGTTGGATTCGATGAATACACCGAAGGAACAGATATGGCTGTAATAAGAAATCCCGATCAAATCCTTTCAATCCCGGATGAGGAATAACAATCTGCTAAAACCCATTTTGTGCTGTGAAGGTTAGTGGTAAACCATCCACGAGGGAGATTTTCTTATCGACTCTTGCACAGGTCTTGCAAGGAGTTTGAAACAACTGCTGAAGGTTTTCTGTTACTTCAGGTGCGGTCTATAATTTTCGCGGGCGGAAATAATGTAGTTGACATATTATACTTTGAACACTAATATTTTAATAATTACAAAATTGGAGTAACCATGACAGCACAAGACCGACCAAAACGAGAAAACTTGACTTTTTATCCACGTGTATTCGATGCAAAAGATAAGAAAGAATTAGGCAGTCTCGCTGATATGAATCTTCAGGGAATGAAAATATTTGGAATTCGTCCTTTGCCATTAGATAAAACTTACCAATTGCGAATTAATCTTCCCGTTAAAATGGCAGGTAATGAATTCATGATTATCGTAGCCCGAACTCTCTGGGGGAAGGAAGATGTCAATCCTGACTACTGGGCAACAGGTTTTCAGTTTACCGAAGTCAGCGAGAAAAACGAAAGGATTATCCGTCGATTGATAGAAGATTATAACTTCGTGAACGAATATCAGCAGGAGATGAAATAGCCGACTCGTTTTCGATTCTATTCACTTTCTGCTTCATATTTCTTCATTGTCAGCCGAACCATACTCTCCACGAGGTAACTCGAATCCCCCTTCATCCTGTATAGCGTGGCCCGGCTTTCTTTCGTGTCGAGTTTCCTCAGACTACGTGCCGTAATCACACGGATTTTCTCCCGCTCGTGATGTATGTACTCTTTAATCAATTTAGTGCTTCGGGCGGATTGCAGGTCACCAAGGGCACTGAGACACGAACCAAGTAACCTTTTATTCTCCATTAACACGGCAAGCGTATCTATATAAACCGTGTCTTTCAGAGATCCAATCAGCGCGATTGTGTTGAAAACGGTCAGGCTGTCTTCGCTATGCAGTCCGGGAGAGATGTACTGATTGTAAGCTGTTGTAGCCTTTGCAAAAGTCTCTATGGCTCTGAAAACAAGCCCTCGTTTCGAGTTCATCCGATTCTCAAAAATGAATAGAGCAGTTTCATCTTCCCTGCTCAAAAGAAGTTCGCCAGCTTTTTTAACTCGTTTTCTGGCACTGCCAACTCCCCATTCCGAAGCGATGTTAAAAATTATTTCAATATCCGCGGTCGAGTCTATTTCAGTAGCCTGCTCTTCAGTCAACTCGTCCAGTTCCGTCACAGCCTCCACGAGTAGCGTGTCAATGCCCATTCCGTAAACACTGTTCAACCAGCAACCATTGTTGCGGGGAGAATTGAGCGAATCCGCCCTGACGGGATACTGATCATCACCACCTGTATCGAGGAAAAAGCCTAATCCCCCGCTATTGCGGCGCACATTGGCGTGACCATAATTCGAGCTGATATCAACCAGATAACGGTCA
>JAIOTM010000321.1 GCA_021106755.1 Candidatus Cloacimonadota bacterium
CCTGGGTATCAAAAATCGCTATCATTGCCAGAAACAGTAAAAGAATGAAAATCAGAACTGCTCCACTGACTTTCTGAATCGTGATGTTGCGAAGATCGATCAACAGAACTGCGGGAGTATGGAACTTCCAGACCTTGGATTCTATCAATTTTTCCGGTGTATCTTTCATTACAATGATTGTTGCCTGATTTGACAATTGTTTTACCTGCAATAACTTGTCATAATCCATCCAAACCTGTCCTGTTTCAATAGCCGGAACTTTTGAATCAATAATGGCAATTAGTTCTACTTCAGTAGCATCGAAAGCACCGTTTGCATCCCGCCAACGCATCATCATACTCTCACCTGGTGCGATACCCCAGTTCTTTGCCTGAAATCTTCCCAGAATAATTGGAATTGCATTGCCAGTATATTCAGCAAATTTTGCAGATGGAAATTCTATTATATTCTGATTCGCAGAAATCCCTTTCAGTAAAACAGAACGCATTCGCATGTTTGGATATATTGTTGCAGCCGAAACAAGCACAGGAACAGCTTCTCCACTTGAAATTGCCAATTGCAATTCCGGTGGAATATCTGAATGTCCATCATCATACGAAAAAGAATCATAGCGATCAAAGTTGTCAGAAATATATTGACCCCCACTAATTTCCCATGCCTTTGTGCAACGATAAGCAGTTCCAATCCAGCCAACAAATATTCCCATTGTCCAAAGAATTAAGAAAAACACTATCGCTATAATGGACACATTTGACCAAGTCCGTATCCCACTACCAATAATGTTTTTAAAAGCAAGTCTAACTATCATGATATCCTCTATACCAAGTTTTCATCAGATGCAATCTGACCATCTCGCAGTGTAATTTTTCGATTCAAATATTCAATAACCTTATAATCGTGAGTTGAAAAAATGAATGTTGTAGAAAGCTCCTCATTCAATTTCTTCATGGTTCTCAGAACATGATAAGAGTTATCAGCATCAAGGTTTGCAGTTGGTTCATCTGCCAGCACTATACTTGGTCGTTTGACCATTGCTCTGGCTATGGCAACCCGTTGGCATTCTCCACCTGATAATTGTCGGGGTTTGCTTTTTATTTTATCCGTTAAATCAACCCACTCCAGACTTTCTAAAACCATTTTTCTCCGTTTATCCGGTGCAATGTTGAGAAGTAGTAACGGAAATTCCACATTCTCGAAAACAGTGTAATGTGGTAACAAATTAAAAGTTTGAAAAATAAAACCTATCTGCTTACTACGTAATTGAGCTGCTGCTTTATGAGATAACTTACTTACCTCGTTATCCATAACTTTTACTTCCCCCTCAGTCTGCGTATCCAGCGAACCAAGAATATTCAGAAGTGTTGTTTTGCCGGAGCCACTGGGTCCGACTATGCCTGTAAATTCTCCCTTACTGAATACTAAATTAATATTCTTCAGGGCAGTAAACATTCCTGTTCCCATGGGGAACTGCTTTACCATTGATGATACTTCAATAAGTGCCATTCTTCCTCCTATCAGATAAATCCCATTTAATGGGTTAAAAATTATATTCTAAGACTAACTGTAAACTGTTGCCAGATAAAGTCAGAGCCTGTTCCGAATTTTCAATATTCGGATTTAAGAAAAGATTCAATTGAATACTTAGATAATCATAAGTTCTCCTTACAGACAAAAAGTGAGCAAAGCGTTCAGTTTTCCAATTGTAAACGCTCAAACCAACAAGAGTATCAAGCATATTGAGCGGGTAATCTGCCTGAATTGCTGTGGAATTTTCTTCTCTGCCACTTGTAGTAATTGTATCTTCAGAAACTGCCAAATACAAATGCTCTATCGTGACATGTATCCCATTACCTGTAGCAAAAGTATAATCTGCTCCACTAGTAAACCATTTTTCCAGAGAGTAGAAAGGTGAATCCTTTTCGCGTGAAACTAATGCACTTTCAAACCAAGCCCCAATTCCTGAATCCCAGCGTCCATCTAAACCCAGCTTATTTTCGGCGGGATTATCAATACTCATGCTGTTATCAATTTCGCGTCGATGTATGCTAAGAGCCAACTCTCCACCAAGAGTTGGATATTGAAATCTACCCCCGAATTCAATGGCATGTTTTTCAGATTTCACGATTTCCATGCCTTTATACTTGTCTTCGCTAAGGATTCCCCATAACCAGATGCTGGCATTATTCATGAAATAATACCTACATAGAACAGAATATACTCCATCAGTGTTTTCCTGCGGATCACGGGGGTCGATTGTATCGAACCATGCGAGAGAACGAAGAATTTGAGCTGATCCGAAATTCACTTTTTGCAGACCAACACGAATCTCAGCTGAATCCCCATTCCAACGCAACCAACCTCGATATAATTTTCCAATATAATCATCTTTGTTGCCAATTGAAAATTCTGAGTGTTTATAAAGAAATTGCCCCATAGTTTCAATATCGAAATATGAATTATCGAGTTCAAATATTGTTACCATGTATTTTGGTTGGTAGCGGGTTATCAATTGCAGATTTTGACTACTTCGTGAGTCGAAAATTTGAATGCTTCCCGAAATCTCATTAGACATATCTCCAGGGAAAGCAACCAAAAAAGTTACTGAAATCAAGAAAACAAGTATTGCTGATAATCTCACTACTACCTCGGAAGAATTCCATAAAAATAGAGATTTCCGACCTCAATAGCCATTTCTCTCAATGAAGGATAAAGTTTACGAGCCCTATCATCATAAATCAACTCGCGTAACTTATCTTCCATGAGCAGTAGCAAATCGATGTTTATATCTTTGCGAAGCTGACCTTTTGCCTGTGCAGATTCCAGAATATTTCGCCACATCATGGTTGTATGCTTTTTCAGAGCAACTAGTTCTTCTCTGGTATCTTCGAAAGAATATAAATCCAGAATAAATTCTTCACTCCATTGTTTACTCATCTCTATCTTAATCTGCATAATCGCAGAAAGTATCTGCTCAATAGGAACTTCGTTATCTGTCAGATCTTTCAATTGCTGCATGGCTTTGTTGAATTGTCTCTTTAAAATGTATAGAACAACTGCCTGCTTATTCTTGAAATACTTGTAGAAAGTAACTTTGCTGGCTTTTCCTTTACTACAAATTTCTTCTACAGAAACACGCCTTATACCATGCTTCATAAAAAGTTCTTCCGCGGTTTTTACCAGCAATAAAGCTTTTTCAGATTTCTCAATTTCCTTGTGACTCAACATTACGTTTTCACCTCATCTTTACGATTATGGTACAACATAACTTTTATCGTACACTCCGTCAAGTCTTTTTCAACTTTTTAAAGAAACAGCCAGCATTTTCAATCTGGGTTTCGAGTTGTAAAGTTCCACGAGTTTTGGCAGAAAGTTGCAAATACGTTGTAAAGTGACACTCGTTTTTACCATTTTGTGACACTTGGTCTGCCATTCAATATCGGTCGAATGGTCGATAATCTCTTTATCTGTCTAAATGTTCAACACTTACAAGCCTAAAAGCACAAAACTTCCAATGACGGCAATGTTGCCATTTTGTAAATACAGTCATCACGATAATTTTCCCAATGGCAACTCCTGCGTCACTTTTTTTCGAAGTAGTCCCAAAAGTTATGTGTCTGATATTTTGCTACTTAGCCTCACTTGCCAATGACGGCAATTTTTCCATTTTGCTAAAATGGCAACTATCCTGTCACAAATAGTTATGTCTTTGCTATTAAAGCTAATAGGTATCACATTAGAGTTGCTACGCTTCATCATAACTCAACTTATATTCAGCTAATTTATGCATGCATTTGTGAGTAAAATATCTCCTGAAATCACTCCTGTTTCCCTCTATATTTCAACCAAAAAACGACCTGCCTTTGAGTTCAAAAACAGGTCGAAATATTAGAATTTTGGTTCGGGTTTACTCACTTTTCCAGACATATAATGTGCCTTCAAAAGCTATAATTTCTCCAATAATACCGGATTCAGGTAACTCGGTAACTTCTTCGATGATGTCCGAGGTTTCAAGAGTAATATCACCTGTCAGAGCTTTCCCGTTGATTTTTGTTGTGGTATCAACTTTACCTGCCAAAGACGTTGCTAATCCAGTAATCTTGCTCTGCGCAAGTGTCGAAATCCTATCAACATTGAAAGCTCCTGATGTAATTTTTGATGCATCAAGTGATGGTATCCGGTCAGTAGCAAAGGAGCCTGTTGCTATCTTCGAAGCATCAAGCTCAGGTATCTGGCTTGCACTCAGAACTCCAGATATATGAGTAGGGTCAATCTCCGGTATTTGAGTAGA
>JAIOTM010000243.1 GCA_021106755.1 Candidatus Cloacimonadota bacterium
AAACGGTTACCAAATGGAATCAAAAGCACGTGGGCAAAGGGCATATCACTATTCCGTTTATTTCCGAAGAAGGATTAGTTGAGCAATTAATAGAAAAAGATTATAAATAGTAGAGGAGAAAATATGTTTGCGATTAAAAACGCGACACTATACACTGTAACAGGTGGAATTATTGAGAATGGAACAATTCTCATCGATAAATCAAAAATAGTCGGGGTGGGAAATAAAATTAAAATCCCCGCAAAAACAAAGGTTTACGATGGTACAGGATTATCAATTACTCCCGGCTTTATCGATGCCCATTGCCATGTAGGTATCTTTAACGAAGGAACAGGCGAAGCAGGCAATGACGGCAACGATTTCAGCAATCCTCTTACGCCACAGGTAAAAGCGGCGGATGGTATTTACCCCGAAGACGAAGCGTTCGATGACGCGTTGCAACATGGCGTTACAACCTTGTGTATTGGTCCGGGAAGTGCAAATGTAATTGGTGGACAAATGGCGGTTGTGAAACCCCGTAGTTACATTCTCGATGAAATGCTTATTACCGATTATGTTGGACTGAAATGTGCTTTTGGTGAAAACCCCAAACGGGTTTATGGATCTAAAGGGGTTATGCCCACCACGCGTATGGGAGTTGCCGCGATGCTACGCAAAGCACTCAACGAAGCAAAAACCTATAGCGTTAAACAAGAGTTCAAAAGGCAAAAAGCCTTAGCTGCTAAAAAGAAGAAAAAGAAAAAAGGTGAAGAACCGGAAATCCCTGAACCTGTTACTCCTGAGTACGATAAAGAAGTTGTACTGGAAGTGCTGGAAGGCAAAAAATCACTCAGAGCACATGCTCACCGCATGGATGATATCCAGACCGCAATACGTATCGCTGAAGAATTCGGAGTAAACATCGTAATTGAACACTGCACTGAAGGATATAAAATAGCTAAGTATCTCGCGAAGAAGAATATATCGGTAATCATCGGACCTATGAATGGAACCAAACCAAAGGTCGAGTTAAAAGACGCGACCTTAGAAAACGCGCGGATGCTTGAGAAAGCTGGCGTACATTTCGCTATTATGACTGACGCACCTGTAGAACGTATCGGCTCGTTATGGGATAATGTACGGTTGGCAATGCGGTTCGGACTTTCCCGCGAGGGTGGCTTGGAAGCAATTACTATTCGTCCGGCACGTATTTTGGGTATGGATGATAAACTTGGTTCACTTGAGGTTGGAAAAGATGCCGATCTCGCCATCTTTGATGGTGACGCCTACGACTTTATGGCGAAAATTAAAGCAACTGTCATTGACGGAAAATTCTCCTACGGAAAGCTTTAGGATTTCAGCATGAAAGGTTTGATGAAGAGTGTTTCCGGCGTGCGGGGTGTGTGTGGCAGTGGACTCACACCCGAAATAGCAATGCGTTTCGCGGCTCATTTTGGGGTTATGCAGAAACGGGGCACAATTGTTGTTGGACGGGATTCACGTACCACTGGTCCCGCAATGCTTCACGCTGTTTGTGCCGGATTAATCAGCGTTGGTTGCGACGTTATTGATATTGGAATCGCGGCAACGCCAACAGTGTTACTCGCGGTAGAAGATTTAGAAGCTCAGGGCGGTATCGCCATAACCGCGTCCCATAATCCTGCCCAATGGAACGCGATGAAATTCTGTGATGCAAATGGACTTTTTCTGTTCCCCGAAAAAGCGGCAGAGTTTATTGCCAAAACCGATTCAGTGCCAAACTATGTAGGCTGGGACAAAATAGGCAACCTCTACAAAGACCTCGACGCGACAATCAGGCATATTCGCAAGATTCTCAATATCCCGTATTTAGAATTAAAGCAGATTCGCGCGAAAAAGTTTAAGGTAGTTATCGACTGTGTAAACGGCGCGGGAGGTGTGATTGCACCCGCACTTCTGCACGAACTGGACTGCGAAGTAATTGAGATAAACAGCGATCCAACCGGCAAGTTTGCCCATTCTCCAGAGCCACTTAAAGAAAACCTGACAGAACTGACGGCAAAGGTAAAAAAATTCAAAGCAGACATAGGTTTTGCCACCGATCCCGATGTGGACAGACTCGCAATTGTAGATGAGCACGGAGAGTACATTGGTGAGGAGTTCTCGCTTCTCCTCGCGGAGAAATATGTACTCGGTAAGCATAAAGGCGACATTGTTACCAATCTCTCGTCCTCTATGGCTTCCGAGGATATTGCCCGGGAATTCGGCGTTGCAGTACACCGCACAAAAGTCGGAGAGATAAACGTTGGTATTGCTATGATGGAAAACAACAGCCCCATAGGCGGTGAAGGTAACGGCGGAATTATTATCCCGGAAGTACACTATACCCGTGACGCACCTGCCGGTATGGCAGTTATTCTCGCGGCTCTCGCTGAATCTGATAAAAGTGTTTCGCAATTAGTTAACGAAATACCTCGTTACCATTTTGCCAAACTCAAATTAGAAGCGAAAGACCAGATTCAATTAGATACTTATATGCAAAACGCGGAGCGGATTTTTGCAAACGAAAAATCAGACCGTACAGATGGCTTGAAAATACTTGGTGACAAATTCTGGATTCACATCCGAAAATCCGGTACGGAACCAATTATCCGCGTATATACAGAGGCTGAAACATCAAAAAAAGCAATGGAAATTGCCGGGGATACAATAAAGAAGATTATCCTGTAGATTGCGGTATTAATATTAAACCGCTATCAAAGATAGGTATATAAAAAAGTTCTTTGAAACAAGTCTTTTATCAAGTGTAAAGTCTTGCATAATGGTCTTATACCCCCATGATAAGGGGGGA
>JAIOTM010000194.1 GCA_021106755.1 Candidatus Cloacimonadota bacterium
ATAATGCAGTAAAGATTCAAAAAATGAGGCAAACCTGTTTGCCAGAAGAACATAAAAATTTAACCCTGAGTATTTTCAAATATGCGATGAAATTTTTAAATCCTTCTCGCTACGCATCTTCACCACCTTTTTCAAATCCTACTCCATTAAATGGGTTTAACAATTCCAGAATTTTCCCGGAAATGTGCATTTTTTTGTATTGACAGCACGGCATCAGTGTCGCATCTTAACAAGAAACTTCATATTGGAGTCGGATTTGACTGAAATGCTTAAACATCGCAAGTTTATGAACCCCGTTTTTATCACAGGAATTGTGTTATTGGCAAGTGCTATCATCACATTTTCTCTCATCGCCAATAATATAGCAAAGCATTCTGCTCAGGAAAAACTTTTTGATTACGCAACCTCACTTGCGGGAAAACTGGAATATAGTCAGAATAATGTGCGCCGAATGATGCAAATGCTTTCAAAAACTCCGGGATTAGAGAGATTCATAAGGACACTTGGTGATGAACTCCGAAGCATAGATGAAAAAAGTTTCCGTTCCAGTTTTCGCAAACAACTGTCCGACCGGATTATCAATGACTACAAGAAGGCAAGTCCGGAGTTAGGTAAGCTAACACCTCAGAAGTTCCTGACTCTTATTCCAGATGAAGTCTCCTCTAAAATGGTGCAAAGCAAGTTCTTGTCTGGCAACAAGGCAAACGATGAATTCCTCGCTGACTACATGAAGCTTTACTCAGAACTTCATCCTGTTTTTGAACAGGTCAGACTGAGTTGCGGTGCTGAAGATATTCTCCTCATAGAAGCAGGTAGCATGAAGGTAGTTTACAGTTCAGGCAAATATTTTGCTCTTGGTGACAGATTATTGAGCAGTAAACTCAAGAAAAGCGGTCTTTCAGATTTGCCCCTGAAAATCGCCCGGCAATCAGGAAACATATCTTTTGTCGATTTCACTACAAATCACCCGCTCAATCCATCGCCAAACGCCTATGTAGGTATAGCTGTCGGGCATGATAAACAGATTGCCGGATATATAGTACTCAGATTATCCGCGGCACACTTCAGCAACCTGATAAATGTTCACCAGACTGCTCCTTCCGGCGCGAACGCACTATTAGTTGGCGAAGATATGATGCTTCGAAGTATCCCCTTAGCGTTTATTCAGGATAACAACCAGTATATACAATCACGCCAATTCTCCGAGCAGGAAATCAGGATGATTAGTCTGAACGGTTCTCCTTTGTCAGTAGAATATGTGGATATAGAAGATAACGAGATAGCTGTTACTTATAAAGATTCCGCGACAGGTACTATCAAGTTAGTGCTACCTCTGAAAGTGTACACAGAAAACTGGAAACTGATTACTTCCCTGTCATCTGGAAAAATAGTGTCCACTTATTACACCAGCTTCTGGGTTTTGATTCCCGTTGGTGTTATTATGTTTCTCTTTCTGATTATCATGACGATATATTACGAAAATCGAGTAGAGAGACCTTTAACAACGATTATCAACCTGTTTGACGAAGCGACAAAAAACCCAGACTCTTTTGAGTTTCACACTCCCAGCCCGTTTTACGAAGAATTAACCGACAAAATCAATGATTATAATCACTCTCAGATAGAACATCGCAAGCACGTAAATCAATTTACCGGAACAGTTACAGCGATAACTACAGACCTGAAACAGAATCTTCCCCAACCGCTCCCCGAAGCTATCGCGGAAAGTGCCAACCAGCTTTCCGAATTACGGGTTGCAATATCAGATTTTGAGCGGTTAGCTTATTCAAAAGATACACTGACACGGAAATCTCAGGAAAGTATTAATCTGGCATATAGTAAGCTCAGTAAGTTACGCGAAGTAACTGCTACTAACGACCTCGCAGAGCATTTAGAAAAAATCAGCAATAAACTCAATTTATCAGTCTCGGAAATTCCAAGATTACCAGAGAGCATACTCACAGATATCCGTACCTTACAAGAGAGCTTTACTAATGAAAGTAAGAGACAGAATATGCTGTCAACTACATTAGAAAACCTTTCAGATAGATTTGAAGTTTCTGCCATTGCCCGACAGAAGGAAGCAACAAACAAGTGGGAGCAACAACTCAGAAAACTGAACGAGAATATCGAAGCACTTCGCATACTTATCCTCAATATCATTATTGAAGGTGGAACTCTGAAAAATCCGGCTTCGAACATCACAGGTCTGGGAAATTTGATGAAGCAGAATATTAAAGCATGTTCATCAATTCTTGATACCCTCCAAACTGGAAACGATAATCAATTTTCAACTATATCACGAGAGTTGACGGCTCTGCTCCGGCAAGAGGTTTCAACGCTTTCCAACTCACTTGGTGGTGGTTCAGTCGAGACAAATATGCTCTTAGCACAATCTATTCTTCAGAAACTACAGCATTTTGAGCGGGAACACAGTTTCGACCCGGAACCTGTTACAACCATGATTGACGAACTGACGAATCTATCCGAAAATCGTCGCAAAAACTTTGAGCAAGTGCTGGTAAACTTCGATATTGATTCTCAATCAGATACTTCTGCCGACAACTCCGAAAGCCTTACCGAACAGATTAAGAATCTGAAGTCGCTTATTCAGTATGACACCGGATTAGACGCTATCAGTAGTTATAGTCATGCTCAAACAAGGCTCAGAACCAGAATCGAAGAGATAGCAAATCAGCTTGACGATACTGTTATAAAAATACAGAATGACATGAATGTATCTTCAGTTGAAGATAACGAGGATTCAGAGAATGACGATGCTCCTCAACAGGAATCTGATACTACAGAGACCAATGAGTAGGTCTTTATTATTGAGGAAAATAAGTCGTGTTGTATCTTTGAATGGAATTTGTCAGATATGATACAAGATTTTTACTATCGAAAATAATTTGAACAAATAAGAAACAAAAAAGGAGATGTGTATGAAAAAGCTAACAGTTTTAACCTTAATGGTTTTTGTAGCCTTAGCATGTTTTGCTGTTCCAGAAACCGAACCCAACAACTCCTGGGACGCAACCGGAGTTATTCTGGTGCAGAATGGAACGCACAATGGCAATGTCAGTCCTACTAACGATCATGACTACTGGAAATTTGAATCGGCACAGGGAGACCAAATTGAAGTCAATACCTGTTCAGGCACTAATTTCGATACGAAG
>JAIOTM010000020.1 GCA_021106755.1 Candidatus Cloacimonadota bacterium
ACATCATCAATGGTATTAAGCTTTTTCTCGGCAATTAAACGTTTGATCTTATCATCTGAAAGCATAGTTCCTCCTGAGACACTATTAGTTCTTCAGGAAGTTTACACAATCTTTTTTACAGTCCCGAAATTGCATCTATCAAAGTAGTGACTATCAAGTGCTAATAGCTTACTTTTTGCGTCAGTCATGCCTATCAGCACGATTGTTGTTAAGGTTAGATCAACAATATCTCTAATACTACCGAGTATCTTCTGAGACCTGAATGCATAATCAATCTCATCAAGCACTATTACCAGATCACTGTAGTTCTCCAGTATTTCGGTTACTCGAGTAAATATTTCGCTGGTTGTTCCTTTGATTTTCAGTGATTGCATACCAAAATGCCGGTGAATCATTTCGAGTAGCTTTGTAGCAAATGCCTTTGCTGTCATAGTCGCTTCCAGTCTCATGTAAATGTAATCGTTTTGGATTGATGTCTGACGAGCAAATCTGCTTTTGCCTAGTCCCGGTGGACCGTAGATTAACCCAAGACCTACCATTTCGGTTTTAGGTCTTTTCTTCAGATAAGTAAATAGCTCTTCTGCTATTCTAACGTTGGATGTTTTTGCCAGTGAATATTCTCGCATTTGATCTCCTATTCAATTCCTATTCGTTTCAGTATCTTATCTAAATTCTCCAACCCTTGCTCTTCTGCATTCTTCAGAAGTGGAACCGGTGGAGCTTCAGATATGTTGTGAGCAGTTCTTTCTGCTAACTTGTCTATTTCGATGTTAGTATCAATCGTAGCCTGATGAGTAATTAGTTCCGATTCATTGAAAGCCGATTGTTGCACGTTGATAAGTGGCATTTCAAACTCCGAAATCGCTTCCTGAACCTGTTTTTGTAGAATTGCTGACTTCTCTTTGACTTCCTTTTCCAGTCTCTTCTGATGTGCTAATTGCTTTTGCCATTGCTTTCTTGCTATTGGTTTGTTATCTGCGAGTTTTACAAATGGATGAGTTGATTTTCTCGCAAGTGCCTGGCAAATCTGCTTCTCATTCTGATCATACACTAGAATTGATCTCATATCCATCAAATCGTATCTGAGATAGACTTTCTTACCTACATGATTCATAAGGTAGTCGTGATAGTAGAGGATATTAGCTAGCAGAATACCGTTTGGTTTTACCACTCGCTCTTCAACCTTCAGCATCATAAAGTTTAACTCGGCTGATTTGATTGCTCTATCTTCAGGAACTTCAGCTTTCCTGAATACATCAAGAGGAGTTTTGCCAGCGAGTCCTCCATGTGGTGTTCTACCGTAGAACTCCTGAAAATATACTGATATCAACTGCTTTGCATGTTCTATTGTCAGTGGTTCACGTTTTTTCAGGCTTCTAATCCACTTCTCATTACGCATTAGAAATGCCGGTTTATCAGCAATGCTTGCTCCTCTGAAAGTAGCCATGTACCTCTCAAAATCCTCCTGAAATGTTCGGAAGAATCTCTCTATCACTTTTGCTCTGGCATTATAGGCTTTGGCATATTCAACCTGGATATCTAATCGAGGGAAAATACCACACAACTCTTTCTCAAGGTCATGCTTTTCCCATTTCTCATGAAACAGTTTCGATTTGAAAGCCTTCCCATTATCCAGATAAACATACTTTGGTCTGCCTTTCCAATGCAAAATGCCACTTCTTAGAGCCATTAAGATATGCTCCGAGTCCTCTGTATTGGCAAGTGAAGCTCCTACTGGATACCTGCTTGCCCAATCAAAGAACAGAATCAGCATCATGCGTTTTGGTCTACCCGTTACCGGGTCAATAATATCAAATGCCAGCTTGTGACCGTCTCCAACCCAGACGTCGCCTACGTTTAAGCACTCTTCCCGAAGCAGGCTGATAAGATAATTGTCCTTTAAATGCTTATTACCTTTGCGAAGTAGATTCCACTGCTGAATATGATTATCTCGCCAGTTTTCACACCATCTGCGAAGTGCTCTTTCACTGGTGTGGGATTGAATTGCTCCAAGTCTGGCCAGTTGCTTCAACTTTCTAGTTGCAGAGCCTATCTTGATTCTGTTTGCATCCAGTAGCAGTCCGAGTAGGAAGTTCTGTTCAATCTCAGTAGCTTTCATAGCACGTGATGCCTTGGACAACCGAGTTAGAACCTTGAAATCGCTTCCACTCTCTTCATAGCTTCTAAGCCACATCCGAAGAGTTCGCATAGTACGTTTACCTTCCAGATTGAATAAATCAGTTAGAAAATAGCCTGAATTGTAAGCATCCAGAACAGTTTCCAGAGCAGCTTTCTTGACTTTGCATTTGCTAAACTCCTTCAAGACGCTCTCGCACAACTCAGCCTTGAGCTGTGCCCTGTATAGCTCATGCTCCGGTATCTTAATTTGTGGTGTCAAATCTGGTATCGTTGGGTCATACTGTACTACTTCGGCATTTACTACACTTGCCAGAGAATTTTCCTGTGGTTCCTTTTCTTGAGGAATCACATCCTCTGGAACAAGAGAGTATTTCACTCTTCCACCCCTTGATAGAGGCTTAGATACGAAATTCCACTTTCTGGATTTAGTCATTCGATATGCAGAAGCCTGACTTACGCAAAAAACTTTTTTGATGTCAGTAATAGATAACTCCTGATAGTTCATGATCATTTCTCTTCGCAACCTTGCAATGATTTCTTGGTGTACTTGTTATATGTTTTATGGATTTCACCTAGCTCCGGTTGAAGTATTTTGATAAATTCATCTCCTCTATTCATTCCCATCTGGTCATTTATAAAATAATCAATTGATCTGCGAGAGACGCATAGCATCTTAGCTATGCCTATGGTAGAGAGACTTTTAAGTGCGATTGCAGACTTAATCTCGGCTGGTTTATAACGTGATTTCATTGGAACCTCCTAATTTTTCTATTGACATACTTCGCAATGTTGTAAACCATGTAGAAGTGATGCAACGTTTATATATTCCTGCGAAGACGTCAAGGAAAATTTGCCGTCACTGGCAAGTTCCTGACAGTGCATAGTTTAGTTCAAAAAGGGACTGATAAGGAGATCAAATGGACATTAAAGACCGGCTACTTGCGTTCGTAAATACTCCCGGCATAAAGCGTTCCGAATTTGCCAGAGCTATTGATGTAACCCAGAGCAATGTATCGGATTGGCTTAACAGAAAGAAGCCAAGTAAGCCTTCGCCACCTGCGATGGATAGAATCAATGAAATATATGGTTTAAACCTTAATTGGTTGATTACTGGTAGAGGAACTATGCATATTTCTGATTCCGATGGAAAACTATTTGGAGAGGGCAATGACAAAGGATTGGAAGAACTCTCCGGTAACGGATCGGTGTATCAGCACAAACTGAATCCTTTCGATTCCAGGAACATTACACTGCCAATTTATGGCGAGATTGCTGCCGGTGATTCACTGGATGGCATTGAAACCGAGCCAATGAAATATATTGAGATTCCCAAAGCATACTTATCGGACACACAGGACACCTATCTTGCTCTAAGAACCAATGGGGATAGTATGTCGCCGAAAATTATGAATGGTGATATTGTCGTGATTCATGAGAGACAGGATATTGTGAATCTGCATAGGAAAATCTGTGCATGCCAGACACCGGATGGCGTTACTCTCAAGAAAGTGCAATTTGATTCGGATAAAAAGCGAATACTGCTGAGACCACTAAATCAGAATTTCGATGTGATTACTATCGAAGAATATGAGCTGAAGTCTTTCAGGATTCTTGGTGAGATGTCACACCTGTTCAGGATAATTTAAAATGAGTAGTACTATTAAAATTTGCTCTTTTTACAATAAGCCTGTTTATGATAAACTCTAAAACAGGCTTTTAGGGTACATTTAAAGATAAAAAACTATAACTTCTGAATTGCTTCCAAATAGCTTTTGAAAATGTTATTTGTTTCTGGATTGAGGTGTTTCGATCCTTCAATAATGTCGTTGAGAAGCGTTGTGTTTTCACCAAGCTCCCTAGAATTCTGCAACGTAACCCTTTCTTTTCTTTCATCAAGGATTGTTTGTATTTCAGTGTTTGATACACCAAAATAACATTTATTTTCATCACTCATGAATTTCTCCTATTTCGTTAAACTTTACTATTCCTAGTGTTTCGTAAGCCAGCATCATTGCTTCGAATGACACCTCATTATATTGTAATACAAAAAACAATAAATCAAAATATTTTCCTTCAAAATCAAGCTGAATTTCACTCAATTTATCTTCTCCCACTCTACGAGCTATGTGGTTGCTTAAGCCAGAAACAAACAAAAATACTGCAAACTCTAGATTTATTTTTTCAGTGAACTCTTTATTGTCAACAAAAAAAGGCTTAAGCTTTAAAATCCAGTATCCATATAGAGCAATTTTTTTTAGAGGGGATAGACGAATCTGATTGTGGAATTGCTTATATTGATACTTTGTCATATCAACTTGGATAATAGCCTTTATAATAGATTTACGGCAAAATTTTATTTCATTCACGTCAACTCCTTTTGGAGCTAGCACTTTTTTATAAAATATATTCCATATTTCACTCAATTCCTCAATTTCGCAAAATATTTCACCATCACTCATATCTTCATAGGGGTGAAAACTTCTCTTTCTTTTAAATAAATTTTTCAATCTGATACTCCTTATTTCAATAACTCTATATTGATAATTTATTGTTCTTTTATTACAACACTGCCTTTTTCATCATATATTTCATTCCAAAGAGATGCAATATTTTTATTACCATCGTCAGGAACAACAATATGTCTTGCTAGGTTACTATCCAAAAAAAGCTGCTCTGACTTGAACGGCAATCCCATTTTAGATGCTACCAACTCTTTGCCTATAAATGATTTATAATTTATAGCTTCAATGAAATATGTTATGCTTCTGATTCCATAGGTGAAGTTGGTTAACGAAATGAATTTTAGGAGGGATTTTGGAATGACCTCTAAACTTGGGAATCTAGCCAAAAGAAGTGAAGTAGCTATGC
>JAIOTM010000087.1 GCA_021106755.1 Candidatus Cloacimonadota bacterium
ATTAATTCACAGGATTGACGATCTGGATAAGAAAATTCATCAAACCGAAGACCCGAAGCAACAGGTGCTGTTGCTAAATGAAAAAACGGAGCTTCGGAGAAAACTTAGAGAACTCAGCCCCAGAGTAGTTGCTAAAGCAATGTACTAACGGCAGAGATAAAGGCATTGTAAGGAGCATTAATGCAGAGCTACAAGGAATGTCTCGAGAAACTTACGGAACTCGGAAAGAAAAACGAATATCTGACCTTTAAACAGATAAACGAGATTCTCCCTAACAGTCCCCTGTTCTTAGACAAGATTGACGATTTAATCGCTGACCTGACTGAAAAAGGTATTGAAATTATCGACGAAACCCAGAAAAGGGTATCAAAGAAAACTATCCAGGTCAAAAAGAAGACACCGGCAAAGAAGTTCACTAACCGTCGCTATTTCGATGATCCGGTACGTATGTACCTGAAAGAGATGGGACGTGTACCTCTGCTTGACCGTGAAGGTGAAGTCCGGATAGCAAAGAAAATCGAAAGCGGTCAGAAGTTTATTAATGAATATGTTTTCATGTCAGGCAGTTCACTCAGGGAGATGAAAAACTTTCTGCATCGATTCCAGGAGAAGCGGATTCGTATAGATCAACTATTCCGCATTGATTTCGGAAGCTATATCGACAAATCACAGGACAGCAAGCTGATTACAGATTTTCGTGCCGCCATCAAGCAATCGGAACCACTCTATGATGAGATTGGCGAGATTATTGATAACGCGGAATTTGATGAAAACGACAACTTCGCTGACCAGAGACTTCAGGAGATTGTAGAAGAAAAGCGTAAGAAAATCGTCGCGATTTTTCTCGTTATTCTCTTTCATGATAAGTTCGTTAAGCGGCTTGTTTACAGGATTAAGAGCCTTGTTGATCGTATTAAAGAAAGCAAGCGTACAATCGGTGGATTATCCCGAATCAAACGCTACTCCTTAGATGAGATATGTGCCTACGGTCGCCGGGCTAAAAAATCCGATGAGGATTTCACGGAAGTTCAGGAAGAGACAAAGATTGATCCAACCCTGTTCATTGAAACGCTACGTAAGATAAAGAACGCGCGGCGGAAAATCCGGCGTGTAGAACTTGAAACCAGAATGACTGGCGAAGAGATGATTTTCCTGATGAAGGAAATCGAACGCGGCGAGAAGATGAAAGAGGGTGCCAAGAATGAAATGATAGAAGCCAATGTCAGATTGGTTATATCCATTGCCAAGCGTTATAACAACCGTGGACTGGATTTCCTTGACCTTATTCAGGAAGGCAACACTGGCTTAATGAAAGCGGTTGATAAATACGATTATAAAAAAGGCTACAAATTCAGTACTTACGCTACATGGTGGATTCGTCAGGCAATAACAAGAGCAATTGCCGATCAGGCACGTACTATTCGTGTTCCGGTACACATGATAGAATCGATTAACAAGTTGAACCGCATGAGCCGGCGTCTTACCCAGAAACTTGGGCGGGACCCCTTCCCTGAAGAATTAGCAGAGGCTTTAGATATTCCGGTAGAGAAAGTTAAAAACATTCTGTCCATATCAAAAGAACCGGTTTCGTTAGACAAACCTATTGGTAGCGACAGCGATGACAGCCTTCTCGGAGATTTTATTGAAGATAAATCTACAATCTCACCGGAGCGTATGGCAGAACGGACGCTTCTCCGCAAACAGGTGGACGAAGTACTCAGTACCCTGACATTGCGCGAAGAACGGGTTATCCGACTACGGTTCGGTATTGATGATGGCTACCATCGTACTCTCGAAGAGGTCGGCAATATCTTCAACGTTACCCGCGAACGTATTCGCCAGATTGAAGACAAAGCATTGAAGAAACTTCGTCATCCTACCCGTAGCACCAGTCTGATGGAACTATACGAAAACTTCAATGTGAAATAAACACTATCTATAAATGAAAAGCCGATGAAAGTCGGCTTTTTTTAGCAATATGACAAGAAAGCAACAAACAATTCTCAAGCTTATCTTGGTTATTATCCTATATATTACGGATTCTTCGCATTTTACTTGACAATTATCGAAGATTCCCTTTATATTGTTACAAACAAGGAGTTATTATGTTATTGGAATTTCGTGTCGAAAATTTCCTTTCATTTAAAGATGAAACTGTTTTGAACATGCTCGCTTCCACATCTATTAAAAAAGATGATTTAGCTGACTCACTAATCTCAATTAGTAATTTGAATGTACTTAGCAGTGTCGCAATTTTTGGAGCAAATGCAAGTGGGAAAAGTAATTTTTTAGAAGCATTTAAGTTCATGAAAGACTTTGTAGAAAATTCTGCTGATAAAAATAAATTTGGGAAACCAATTGATATTGAGTGCTTTAAACTTAGCGAAGAAACCGAGAACGAACCTTCGACTTTTGAGATTACTTTTGTAGTACCGAGTAATGATTTACCATATGCAAAAAATGAAAATACTATTTTCCGCTATGGGTTTCAGGTGGATAAGGAAAAAGTGAAGCGTGAGTGGCTTTTTGCCAGATTCACTGCCCAGGAATCAAAGCTATTTACCAGAGATGAAGCAGACTTATATTTTAACGAAAAATTTAAAGAGGGCAGGCAAATTCATAAAACTCTTGGAAAGATAGATGCAAAAGCTCTTTTCTTATCAATGATTGGGAGTATAAAGGGTAAAGAGGCTCCAATTACAAAGCATATTATGGAATGGTTTTTATATTTTCGCAGTATAACAAGTATTGCTAAATATCGTGATACATCAATTACTGCATCAATGATTGATTATGGGGAAACACCAATTAGAAAAACAATCATTAAAGCTCTTGCTTATGCAGACATCGGCATTGAAGATATGAAAGTACATATAAAAACAGTTAAATCAGATGAGCTTCCCTCAGAAGTATTGGAGTATATGAAATCAATGGCTGAAGGAAAAGAGATTTCAAAAGAAATTGAATTATCTACTTTAAAAACCACGCACAGCAAATACAACTCCAAATTAGATAAGGTTGGAAAAGTACTTTTCGATTTTGAAAAAGAGGAATCAGAAGGAACAAAGAGATTCTTTTCGATAATTGGCCCCGTTATCTTAACACTTATGAATGGATTGGTTTTATTCATCGACGAGATAGATGCAAGATTGCATCCAGGTCTTGTAC
>JAIOTM010000203.1 GCA_021106755.1 Candidatus Cloacimonadota bacterium
AATGCGTAGCATTTCAGTTAAACAATCCCTTTGCCATTTGACATATTCATCGTGTGGAATATTGTCGCTGTAATGTGAATACCCTTTGATTAAAGCTGCATTGGACCATTTCCCACCTCTTCCACATTTCATTCCATTTCCTGTTGAATTTTTTAGGTTATACGGAGGTGATGTTACGACTAAATCTATGCACCCATCGGGTAGTTGTTTCATGACACTTACAGTATCTCCACAAATAAATTTGTCTAAAAAATCATCAGGATAAGTTAGCTTTTTATTTTCTGGCATATCATTCTCTTTGTCTTACAATAATCAACAGTAATCTGCATCATATCCAATACTTATTTCCTAATATGTTGTTCACGTATAATCAAAAAATAAATTCTATTACTCAATATATTCTCTATTCTACATGTCAATAAAAATATATTATCCTGCATCATTATGAAATAAAATGAGATAAACTGCGACAAATCTTTCAAATGTGAGGTGATTCTACCGTTTCTCTATACCGGTTTTTATTTGCTATCTGTAATTGGATTTCGTCTCCAACTCATCCCAGCGTTCGTAGAGTTTTGTTAACCTGATTTCCGCTTCTTCCTGTTCGGTTGTAATTGAGCGAAAATCGATAGCTCTCAAAGTAGCGGCATCTTCCTCTATCTGCCGGGTAAGTTCTTCCAGACGTGCTTCGAGAGTGTGAATTTGCTCTTCGATGTCGGCTTTTTCCCGTTTTTCATTGAAAGTAAGTTTATTCCGGCGTACTTTAACGCGAGTATCTTTAGAAACAGCTTTTTCGGTGGCTTCTTCTTCGCGGTATCTTTTAACCAGCAGGTAATCGGAGTAATTTCCGGGAAATTTGACTATTCTGTCATCTTCAAAGATGAAAAGGTAGTCTGCGATTCTGTCTAAGAAATATCTATCGTGTGAAACAATCAGCACACAGCCTTTAAAGGCATCGAGATAATCTTCTAACAGCTCCAGAGTACGGATGTCTAGATCGTTAGTCGGCTCGTCGAGAATAATGAAATTCGCACCAAACATCAAAGATTTTAATAGGTAGAGTCGCTTACACTCGCCACCTGAAAGCGTGTTTATTTTTGCCTGCTGTTTCTTGTCGTCAAAGAGGAAACGATTCAGCATAACACTGGCAGAATGAAGTTCGCCATCGGCGGTGCGAATGTTATCGGCGTGCTCTCTGATGTAATCTATTACTCTGATATTCCGGTCGAAATTGTCAGCTTCCTGACGAAAATAAGCAAACTTAGTATTCAGACCTATTTTCACTGAACCTTTACTTACTTCGAGTTTACCTGTAATAATATCCAGCAACGTTGTTTTTCCGCACCCATTCTGCCCTACAATTCCTATCCTGTCGTGATTCTGGAACAGGTAGCTGAAATTGTGCAGTAACTGACGATTATCGTACTCTTTTTCAATACCTCTAATTTCTAAAATGGTTTTACCCATACGGTGAGTCTGAAAGGAGATGTCGAGTTCCTGATTCTCCACGAGATAAGATTTATCAATCAGTTCCATAACCCGGTCGAGATGATTTTTAGGTTTACTTGTTCTCGCTCTGGCACCCCGTTTCAGCCATTTCATCTCTTTTTGCAGTTGAGCCTGCCGCCTGGTCTCTTTCCGCTGAAGATCAACAATTTCCAATTCTTTCTGTTTTAGATAGAACGAGTAGTTACCATCGAACAGACGAATATGATTGTGGTCTATCTCCATAATCCGGCTCGAAATATCATCCAGAAAATAGCGGTCGTGGGTAACAAACACCATAGCTCCGTTGAAATTTTTAAGATAATCCTGAAGCCACTCAATAGTTGGAATATCAAGATGATTTGTCGGCTCATCAAGAATCAGCAAGTCAGCATCCTGCATAAGGACACGAGCAAGGTCTATCCGCCGTTTTTCTCCGCCGGAAAGATTTCGTACAGAGCAATCAGGATTTTTTATCCCTAATTGAGATAGAAACATTTTAGCTTTGCGTTCTAACTCCCAGCCTCCTGTTGCTTCTATCTCGTTTGTAAGTTCCCTGTAGTATTCCAGAAGCTCAACTGTCGCGTTTACTTCCAGTTTCCGGAGCAGACGATGATACCGACGCAGTAGCCGGAATCCTGGATTATCGCTGTAATAAATCTGGTCATAAACTGACAGATTCTGGTCAAGAAACGGATTCTGCGGTAGGTAGCCAACAACCAGGCCTGTGCGGGAAATCGCTTCACCCCCATCTGAAACAATGTTGCCTGTAAGAATTTTAAGCAACGTACTTTTACCGCAACCGTTTTCACCGATGAGTCCAATCTTGTCTCCGGCGTGAATACCAAAAGACTCATCCCGGAACAGCGTTTTATCGGGATATGTTTTCGTCAGATTGCTTATTGAGATTAAGATTTCGCTCATGTGCTTATCTCAAGCCAGTTGTGTTTGCGGTCAAGAAAAAGGGAGAAACAGGATAAATTACTTGCGTGATTTATAGGCGAAATGTAAACTTACAAAAACAGATTTTTGAAAACATTGAGGTAGTTATGAGAAAAAAACGTGTGTTAGTAGTAACCGGAGGAGGAGATTGCCCTGGCTTGAATGCGGTTATCCGTGGTATTGTAAAACGGGCACATCGGGAGAGAAACTGGTCTGTAATTGGTAGCATCGAAGCTTTTGATGGAGTTCTGCGGGAGCCTATGGAACTTGTGAATCTTACTCTGACACGCACAGCAGGTATTCATGTAAAAGGCGGAACAATTATCCGAACAACTAACAAAGGCGGACCATTTAAGTGGCCTGTAAAAGACAAAGATGGTAATTGGATTTCTGTTGACAGGTCTGACGATTTGCTCATGAAACTTCAATACAATAACATAGATAGTGTTATCAGTATCGGCGGGGATGGCTCACAAAGAATTTCGCAACAGCTTTTTGAAAAAGGATGTCCCATTATTGGTGTGCCCAAAACCATAGATAACGATTTGATGGCAACGGATTTCACCTTTGGTTTCCTCACCGCTGTTGATATTGCTTCCGATGCTGTTGACAAGCTGGTTTCAACTGCCGAAAGCCATAACCGGACAATGATTCTCGAAGTGATGGGACGCGATGCAGGCTGGATTGCTATCTATGCCGCAATCGCTGGTGGTGCCGAAATTTGCCTGATACCTGAAATTCCTTACGACATCGACATTCTCGTTGAAACTATCCGGCAACGTTACCAACATGGCAGAACATTCTGCAATATAGTAATTGCCGAGGGAGCTACTTCAACCGAGGGAGAACAAACTTACACAGAATCAGATGAAGTAGGTTACGAAAACAAGAAACTCGGCGGAGCGGGAATGCGTCTTATGGAGGAGTTGAAACAACACGGTCTGGAAGTAGATATGCGGGTTTCCATTCTTGGGCATTTACAACGCGGGGGAACACCATGTGCCTTTGATCGGGTACTGGCTACCCAGTTCGGGGTAAAAGCTTTTGAATTGGTTCTTGAGGAGAAATGGGGTCACATGGTTGCTTACAGGCATCCAGATATTGTAGCCGTTCAATTGCAGGAAGCTATTGAAGCTCTCAATTATGTAAAACCAGATTCTAACATTATCGCTACAGCCCGGGGAGTTGGAATGTGCCTCGGAGATAAACTGATTACGACCTATTAATGCTTCTCATTAATTTTCTGATTGCATGTTATTGGTTCAATTGGTAGGATTGCTTTATGTCTGTAAAAATAATTGTCGTTGCCTGTGTTGTCCTGATGCTGTTGATAACCGCGTTTTTCTTTCGGGAAAATCTTCGGTTGAGAAACGCGCAGGAAACAGCTCTTAACAAACCAGAAACTATTCACCAGGATTTAAGCAGTAACGAAAGTATTTTCTCTGACAGCCTTGCAATTATTGAGTTACTGAAAAGGTACTCTTCGCTGGCGGGAAATTCTCTTCTGCAGATGAATACAGATATGACTATTGGACAAATAAAGAAAGAAGCAGAGCTATACCAGCTAAAAAAAAGGCTTTTACCTGATACTTGTCCGGTACCACCAGAAACGCCTGTGAGTCAGGTGTTTTCCTCTCAGCATGAGGGAATTGATTTTCCTCTGCCGCTTCGTAGCCCAATTGTCAGTGCTGCCGCTGGCGTGATTGATTCCATTGGCACAGACCGATTTTTCGGACGTTGGGTGTTAATAAGACATCTGAATGGTTATACTACATTTTACGCACATCTGGATTCCGTATTACACCAACGAGGACAATTTGTTAAGAAAGGAGAACAAATAGCTCTCAGCGGGAACACAGGCAACAGCACAGACCCGCATTTGCATTTTGAAATCCGATTTCTCAGAGAACGGTTGAACCCGGCTGGAATGATGCAGTTGAAAGTACATTAATTACACATTCAGTAGCTATTTTCAACTTGAAAAGCCTGTCTTACAATCTATCCATAGGATTAGTTGAACAGACACATAGGTTCGCTTCTGCAAGATAAAGGCTTTAACATCCATAAGTTAACAAGTGTAGATATCTTCGTAGAATGACTGCGATTCGATTTATATTGACACACCCCCTGTCTTCGGATTTAGCAGTTTAATAATTATAAAAAGATGGAGGTTTAAGATGTCAGACAAACTCGTTTATGGTAATATCGGCAGTGAAATGGCAATGGATATGGAAAGCCGCTACGGCGCGCATAATTATCACCCAATGCCAGTTGTTATCGCCAAAGGAGAAGGACCTTTTGTCTGGGACCCGGAAGGCAAACGCTACTTTGATTTTCTTTCTGCTTACTCAGCCGTCAACCAAGGTCATTGCCACCCGAAAATTATTAAGGCACTGACTGATCAGGCACAAGTACTTACACTCACATCCAGAGCATTCTATAACAATAAACTTGGTGAGTACGAAAAATTCATCACAGACTTTTTTGGTTATGACATGGTTCTGCCCATGAATACCGGCGTTGAAGGGGTAGAAACAGCCCTGAAACTTGCCCGCAAATGGAGCTATAATGTTAAAGGCATCCCGGAAAATCAGGCAAAGATAATAGTCTGCGAAAACAATTTCCATGGACGCACCCTTGCCGTTATTTCAGCGTCAACAGACCCGGACGCTTACAAAGGCTATGGACCATACTTACCAGGCTTTGTAAAAATACCTTACAACGATACAGCCGCATTGCAAAAAGTACTGGAAGAAGACGCTGCTAATATCGCAGCCTTTCTCGTTGAGCCAATTCAGGGCGAAGCAGGTGTTTTCGTGCCGGATGAAGGCTACCTCAAAAAATGTTTCGACCTTTGTAAACAGAACAATGTGCTTTTTATCGCTGATGAAGTACAGACAGGAATAGCCCGAACAGGTAAGCTTCTCGCTGTTGAATACGACAACGTGAAACCAGATGTGCTTATACTTGGCAAAGCTATATCAGGCGGCGTATTACCGGTTTCGGCAGTACTTGCCAACAAAGAAATAATGTTAGTTATCAAGCCCGGGGAGCATGGCTCCACTTTTGGTGGATTCCCGCTTGCCTGCACTGTAGCAACTGCCGCCCTTAAAGTTATCCGCGATGAAAATCTTATTGAGCATGCCTATGAATCAGGGAAGTACCTGCGCGAAGAACTCAATAAAATAAATCATCCTATGTTGAAATTGGTTCGTGGACGCGGACTCTTAGACGCAATTGTTATTGAACCTAAAGATGGTATTGAAGCGTGGGATGTATGCCTCAAACTTAAAGAGAAGGGACTGCTGGCAAAGCCAACTCACCGCCATATTATCCGTTTCGCACCACCGCTTGTTATCACAAAAGAGCAACTTACTGAAGCAATCAATATTATCAAGTCAGTGTTTGCTGAATTGTAATAATAGAAACCACTTACATTTGAAAACAGCTCCCGTAAGGGGGCTGTTTCTGTTTAGAAAATTACTTCTGAGATAATTGGTGACAGCTATTGTCGTGTCAAGCATCAGGTGTCGGTCTCTTTTGTAGGGGCAATCCCTTCAGGCAGTGTGAAAACAAAAGACGACCATAAAAAAAAGCTCAGAATAACATATAAAGTG
>JAIOTM010000154.1 GCA_021106755.1 Candidatus Cloacimonadota bacterium
AGTGGAGACAAAACAACGCTGGTATTACCAACTTACCAGATCAGTGTTGCCCAACTCCAGGTTTGCACTTTGCTACATGGACAGGGGATACGATTGTACCACCACCACCTCCTCCTCCATATCCACCACCTTATGCTGGCGAGGTCTATTTGACAGAAGTATGCGACAATTTGATAGGTCAACCTGATGACACAGCATTTCTTGAGCTAATTAATATTATGCCTCAGACTTACAATCTTGCTTATTGTAATATTAACTGGCTTGGAAATACCTACCCTCTTATCGGAATACTGGATGCTTACGAAATAGTAGTTATCAGTAATGGTTGCGACAGAGTTGCTTTTGAAGCTGCATGGGGAGTATTATCACCTGGTGTTGAATTTCTTCAAGGAGTTGACTTCGGTATCGGAACCGGAGTAGCTCCGGTTGGCTATTTCTTTCTTGATAATGGAACCACTGCAATTGTAGATACAGCTCCGAATGTCGATTCAGGAGGTCAGGATCAGCAGAATACGCCAGGAAACTGGGCAGGTGCTGGCACATCTGATAACAATGGAACTCCAGGAGCAGCACAACTTGTAGTTACCTTCTCATCTTTTCAGGCTGAACTTGTTAACGGCTCTGTTGATTTGACGTGGGTGACATCTTATGAATGTAATATTATGGGATACAATGTGCTACGCAATAATGTAAACAATCACAACACCGCAACTGTTATTACACCTCAGCTTACTCCAGCAACTAATACTAATACAACGCAAACTTACACATTTACAGATACCGGAATTGACGTAGGTGGAAACTACTACTGGATTCAGATAATTTCCAATAACGGTTATTTCTGGCATCACGGACCACAAGCCCCAGCAAGTTGCGATGTCTCTATCTTGTTGCAAGGAGCTTATAATTATGGGGCAGGGGATATGACGCTGGATATAAATCCATATCTTCCATTAAGTTCCCCCTATGCAGATGCAGTAACTGTTTCAGCCATGCCTGCCTGGGCAGTTGATTGGGTTTATGTACAGCTTCGCACTGCTCCAACAAGTGCTCCTGTTGTTGAAGCCTCTTTCCTGCTCAATGAAACGGGTCATATTGTTGATGAAATGGGATTGCCGATGAGTTTCAACATGGCTTCGGGTAACTACTATGCTGTTGTTACGCATCGGAACCATCTCGCTGTAATGAGTGCAAATGCGATAACTTTTGACACATCCAATGCTCAAACATTTGATTTAACCACCAGCGGGGCGTGTTACTATGACTCTGCTGTTAACGATGGTGTTTCCGAAGTAGAACCGGGCATATTTGCCCTGCTTGCCGGCGAAACAACCGACCCTGCGGGAACATCCGGCACAATTACCGACGCTGATAAGGGAGCTATCGCTAACAACTTTCTGGCAACTGGTTATCAACTGGCTGATACTAACTTCTCGGATACTGTTACAGATTCTGATAAAGGCTTTGTTAACCTGAATAGCGGTACAGCATGTCAGGTTCCGTCGGCTGTAAATACCAGAGGGCAGACAGCAGAACAAAACGAGACTACAGCTTCAAAGAACAAAACAAACTCTCGCAGGAGTCAACGAAAGTAATATATTATTCGAGTTAAAAATGACAGTCTTATGGCTGTCTTTTTTTTTGCGGAAACGTAAGCTTGACAAAGAGAACACTTTGCATCTGGATGCTTCCGCAAGGATTTATTGATGGATAAAGTATGTATTTTCACTACAGTGCATAATTGGAACGATAACCGGATATTCTTCAAGGAAGCAAAGAGTCTTGCCCTGTATTACAAGGTTGAGCTTCACGCTCCGGCGGATTTTGAAAAGAAAACAATCGACGGTATCGAAGTAATCGGTTTACCTCAGGAGAAGCGACTTATCAAGCGGGTGCGTATCTGGTTCATTCTTTGGAAAAGACTGCTTGCGTCCGATGCAAAAGTTTATCATTTTCACGATCCAGAACTGTTAGTGATTGGACTGTTGCTGTCTTTGTTGCACAAAAAGAAAGTTGTATATGATGTGCACGAGCAATACAGGGAAACACTAAAAAACAAATTATGGTTGTCGTTGACTACAAGACAAATAGCAATTACAGTTTACGATATTCTCGAACGTCTCGGCTATAAGTATCTCAGCTTGTTAGTGCTGGTTCGCAGAACTTCCCAACAACACTATCCCGGAAAATCTATTAAACTGCAAAACTTTCCAATTCTGATTGAAGTTCCGAAGACCAATAAAAAGAAATGGGATTTAGTCTATATCGGTGGAATTACGAAATCACGTGGAATCTTCGAGCTAATCAGGGCAATTGATATTCTGGCTCGTAAAGGCAGGAAAGTATCGCTCCTTGTAATTGGACCTATCTTTGAAAAGGAAGATGAAATATTATGGGAGATAAGCCGCAGAGGTCTGGATGACCTTATAACGCTGAAGGGGAGAATTCCCTATAATCAAGCTATTCCATTGTTGGTTCAGTGTCGGATTGGTTTGGCAGTACTGCACCCGACGGGGAATTATCAAGCAATGTATCCTACTAAAATTTTTGAGTATATGTTACTGGGATTGCCTGTCATCACATCAAATTTTAAGCTTTACAAGGGTATTGTGGAAACGGAACAATGTGGGTTGACTGTCAATCCGTACAATCCGTGGGAATTGGCAGATGCTATAAGCGTTTTGCTGAAAAACCCGAAACTTAGGAAGAAATTCACTGAAAATGGTCGAAGAGCAATCAAAGAAAAATACAACTGGTATCTGGAGTCAGAGCTTTTACTGGAGCAATACAGAAAGCTATGCGCAAATTAAAAATTCTCTATGTAACCCAATATTTTACTGGTGAGCACGGCGCGACAACCAACCGGGCTGTCGCTAATATTCGTCATTTTGTTCAGCAGGGACACGATGTTACTGTAATAGCCGAAATGCCAAATCACCCTAAAGGTATTATCGCCAAGCCATACCGAGGTAAACTTATAGTAAAAGAGAAAGCCGTCGGAGCTTCGGTGATTCGTGTCTGGGTCTATACAAAACCAGAAAAAACACAGATAACCCGAATCCTGTTCTACGTCAGCTTCATGTTTATGGGAGTTATTGCAGCTTTGCTTAATTGGAAAAAATTTGATGTAGTATATGTTACTTCTCCACCTTTGTTGGTTGGCGGGATTGGGGTTGCTCTGAAGTTTCTTTTTCCTTATACAAGATTTGTATTTGAAGTACGGGACCTATGGCCCAAAACCGCGATTGAACTTGGTATGTTGAGTAATCCACAGGTTATTTCTATCAGCAGGAAACTTGAGATGTTGTGCTACA
>JAIOTM010000352.1 GCA_021106755.1 Candidatus Cloacimonadota bacterium
ACAGAAACCTCTTGCTCCATCTTCCGCCAAAGCTGTCTTATCAACTCCGCGCGTTCCTCGTCGTGGTCTAAAAGTGTGACGGAGGCTCCTTCAATAGCCATCTGGAAACTATTAATACCGCTGATACCGGTAAAACCGAATAAGGGTGCTTCTAATACTGTCTCAATTCCGAATAGCTTTTTCAACTCTACCAGCTTGTTATTGAGGATTATCCGTTCATAGGATGAACCAAGCCCTTCGTCCGGGTTATCGAAATACCTTCTCCAGAAATTAATGATTGGAATTGCCATAGTTAGTGCTTCTTATACCAGTTTATTACGGTTTTGAATGATGGAATGGTTTTTTCAGGCTGCATATCAAGTTGTTTGTAAACCTCGCTTGTGTCGAAATACCAACTGCGGGATAACAACTCAAAACGGGAAATCCATAATTCGTTTTTCATTGTCCGGGCAATTGCTTCACCCAACCGAAACCACTTGACCTGGATTTCGCGGTTGGCTGGATAGTCTGCCCCGTGAAGTTGATTGCTGATAAATTTTACTAACTCCGCAAGAAGAACCGGCTCTTTATCCGCGACAATAAATTCTGTTCCCGGTGTAACATTCGTTTCTACTAATCGGGCAATTATCTGAGCAAGAGTATTGGCGTTTGTCATGTGAATCCTGACAGGTTGATTCGGGAAACGCAGCAGTTTTTTATCAATTAGCTTTGTTAATGTATAGGGAAAACCGTAGTCACCTTCTCCGTAGGTAATTGCCGGACGAACTACGATAGCGTCTAATCCTTCCAACACCCGGTTCGCAATCATTTCTTCACATACTATTTTAGTGTAATGGTAGTAATTATCGTTTCTCTTTCTGGTATAGTTGTTGGCGGGAAGCTCTTCCGGGATTGCCCCAAACACACCCACCGATGAGCAGAATACTAATCGGGCTTTATGCTTGAAGCAGTATTCCATTATCAGTTGAGTAGAAGTCACATTCACAGCATAGAAGGTGTTTTTGCTATACTTGCGTCCGCCTCGAAGTGCTCCTATGTGTAACACACAGTCAAAATTATGTTTATTGAGAAAGTCGTTCAGACCTTTGGAATCATCGAGGTTCAGTTCGTGAAGTGTTACGCTTTCGGGTATGTGTTCGAGTTGAGCGGAACTAGTTCCGGGACGCACGATTCCGGTAACATTGTAGTTTTTACGGGCAAGATAACTAACTGTAAGCTTGCCTATAAAACCGCTTATGCCAGTTATCAGAACCGATTTTACCTGTTCCATAAGAAATCTTTAATCTTATCCATCAGCGATTTTGTTTCAGATTGTTGCTCTATGAAGTTCATGTAAATATATTCAACTGGTTTATTATCCAATAACTTACGGGGATTTGTCTCTGAAAGTAATTTCGCCATGTGAGAATCAATCTGCTCCGCGATAGCATCAACTGCTTCCCGATAGTTATAGTCGGTAGAATGGCAATGGAAGTCTGAGCCGATAAAGTGAACTAATCCGTTCTCAACAAGTTTCCAGGCAGTCTCTTTGATTATCGAGCCATATTGTCCAAGTAAACTACCAGCATTGATTTGCAGATAAACATTGCGATAGAGCAAACCTTCCGCCAGTGTCCAGTCGCGCTGGATATTACCATAACGCTCGGGGTGTGCCAGAATTGGTCTGTAACCTGATCGTACCAGATTATAGAGAATCTCGTTAAAGTTGATGGGGAAGTTGTTTAAGTCTGTCTCCACAAGCACATATTGGGTTTCGTTTATTTGCAGTTGGTATTTAACTATGTCTATCAACGCGTCCTGAGTAATAAAAACTTCCGCGCCGAGGTGTAGCTTGATTTCAATACCAGATTCGGCGGCGTCTTGCTTCAGTGTCTCAAAGGTGTCTGAGATAGTCTCTCTGTCGTTGTCATAACTGCCTTTGAGGTAGTGCGACGTAAGAACTAATTCCGTGATTCCCTGCTCCTGAGCAAGTTCAAGTGCTTCGATTCATGCACCGAAATCGGAAGCACCATCATCCACACCAGGCAATATGTGTGTGTGTATATATATCATCGTAAACCTATTTTCACCATTTTACACCGTATCTTAATTGTCCATGCTAATTGTCAATATCTTTTAGGTTTCAGTTCTGGGATACCCCCATTTTTTCAAGAAGATTTGGTTATGTTGCACTTTACATCTGAACAAAATTTTCGTAAAGTCAGAGTATGTTTTGCCGGATTTCGGGTTCGGAGAGTAAGAAATCCAGTTATTCACTATCTATCCGCTATAACTACCAATTATGCAAATCTCAAAGCTATTTTCGTGGATTGTCTGCTTTTACTTACTCATCAGTAAGATCTAAGTTTCTTGTTTTGAACCCCAGTCCCATTACATCCGATACATCTGTGAGAAGCATAAACGCTTCGGGGTCAATATCCTTTACAACATCCCGGACAATAGCGACTTGGCGTCGAGTCATAGCACAGAAAAGTATTCGGATCGGTTTACCAGTATAACCACCTTCGCCGTGAAAGTAGGTAACACCTCTTTGTAGTTTTTTGTAAATCTCCTCTTTAATCTGCTCTACGTATTCCGAGATAATATAAACGCCTTTGACATAGGGCAGACCTTCACTGGCAAGATCGGTAATACGAGCGGAGATAAACAGATTGATATAGCCCCAGATGATGAGTTTCATATCGTGGAAAACGAATCCGATTAATAGGATAATCGCCGACTCAATAATCCAGTAGCCAGTGCCGATGGAAAGTCCCGTTTTCTGCTTAATAATCGCTACAGGAATGTCTGTTCCTCCAGTGGAGCCTCGGAAACGAAAGATAATGCCTAACCCCAGTCCGAGAAGAACGGCACCGGCAATCGCGGAAAGATAGATATCAGAAGGTCCCATCATAGCGTAAATTGTTCGTCCCTCAACAATATAGGAATATTTATCAATATCTTTAATCACTCCAAACTTATGCAGATTGGGAATACTTACTAAATCTGTCATTAAAGAAGTAATGAATATTCCGTAGAGGGTTCTTGCCCCAAACCGTTTACCCAAAACAAAGATACTGATGATGAAAAGCGGAATGTTCATTACCAGCATCGATATACCA
>JAIOTM010000456.1 GCA_021106755.1 Candidatus Cloacimonadota bacterium
GTACAACAACTATCCTAACCCGTTTAATCCAGAGACTAACATTTGTTTTACCTTGAGCGTTGAAGACTCAAAAGCTCCCATCTGTCTTGAAATTTTCAACATCAAGGGGCAAAAGGTGAAATCTCTCAAGGCTGGAAGAGTTTCCGCTGGAAATCACACCTTTATCTGGCAAGGCAGGAACAATCTTGGAAAACCTGTCAGCTCCGGTGTATATTTTTATCGTTTACGCACTGCTTCTCAGACTCAGATGCGCAAGATGCTTTTAATGAAATAATCTCAGTATAAATACTGTAGAGGGATTGAAGTTTGCTTCAATCCCTCTTTTACTTACGATAATCGACGGAAGGATTATTCGTTAAAGCTTTTCTGAAATTACTTGCCATTAATCAATATTTTTATATTTTTTGAATATTGGATTTGTTAATCTTTTTTGAAAGACAATCAAATTGTCGGTCTGGATGATTAATTCACCTTGCGTGATTTGTTAATGAAATTGAATGGGGTAAATATAAGGAACGATAATGAGATTCTGGACTATTATCAGCTTCCTGTTTATTGTCGTGTTTTTAGCAGCAAACAGGGATTTTCAGGAAATACCGGAACGATGTCAGGCAGAAGCCGACAGTTTGAAGATTCTGCTACCCCAAGCTCAGAAAGAGGCAAAGCTGAGAATTATCAATCGGCTAATTGAACTTTACGGCAGATATGATAACAAAACCGCGATAGACTACTTCATACAGGCTCAACAAATCCACGAAACGTGTCAGGATTATAAACTGATTGGTGACTCGTATTTCAACATCTTCAGGATATATGAGATAATCGGGGAGAAAGACGAGGTGATGAAGCAAATGCTGAGTGGTATGCACTTCTACAAAAAATCAGGAGACCAGCGTGCCATTGCCAGAGGTCATTGTAATCTCGCTTCTTTCTACATTACTGTAGGTTATTACGAATCCAGTCTGCGGCATATAGCCGCTGGTTTGAGCATTCTCGAAAAGCACCCGGATAGCTATCTCAAGTCGTGGTTAATAATTCTCAAGGCGAGAGCCTTAGCAAAGGAGAAGTGTTATTCCGAGGCAATTAAGGTTTACAAGCAAGGAATCGAAATGGTTCGGGAGAGTGAAGATAAACCACGTCTCGCAAATTTGCTTTTAGATTATTCTCAGCTATATATGACGTTAGAACAATATGCACGGGCGATGGAACTGAACTTGGAAGCAGCGGAGTTATTGACAGATTCAGATGCATTCAACATAATCTCTTTGCAACAGAATAATCTTGGTTGGCTTTACTTGCAGGAAAATCGAATGCAGGAAGCTCTGGACGCAAATCTGAAAGCACTGGAATATCGCAGAAAGGCACATCGCAGAGACGGAGTTATCAGTACATTACGAAACATTGGTAACCTTTATTTAGATTGGGGTAAACTAAATATGGCTGAGAAATACTTTCTGGAAACTATCCGGGAAGCAGAGGGCTGTACGGAAAATTGTACACTTGTAATTAAGGCTCTTGCCAATAAGAATCTTTCAGAGCTTTATGAGCGAAAAGAAAATTATAGTAAGGCACTTAAATTTTATCTGATTTATCATGAGCAGCAGACGAAACTGGAAGAGGCAAAAAAGCAGGAAGAAGTTGCGAGATTAAAAAACGCCTGGGAAATAAGTCATTATCAGGCAGAGAAAGAAGGCTTGATACAAGAAACAAAGCTAATCAGGATTTCCATTGTAAAGCAACGTTGGCTTTTAGTTATGGAGGCGGCTGTGATGACACTTCTGCTTATTATTGCCTTGCTGTTGCGGCGGAGAATACTGGTTAATCGGCGAATGCGACAAGAACTTGAACAAACTGTGGCTTCCAGTACCTTAGAGTTGAAGAATGTTGTTTTCCAGTTAGAGCAGGAGATAGAACAGAAAGAGAAGATGTCGGAAGATATACGAGTAGCTAACGAGAGATACAACCTGATTTCTAAATCGGTACAGATGTATATGTGGACACTGACGTTGACTCCTTCACACGAAGTGGAGTCTCTCTTCCTTTCTCCGGCTTTTTGCGAAATAACTGGAATCAGTAGCGATGAGTTCATTGCCGATCCCGCAACGTGGGATACTATTATCCATAAAGATGATGTTGGTGAATTCCGAAAATCTATTCAGGAATTAATAAGCAATCCAGCGACAAATGCTGAAGTTGACGCGCGGATATACAATAATGACGGAGATATTCGATGGACACGGTATCTGATGTACAGCGAATTGCTGGAAGACAGTACTTGCAGGATTTCAGGAGTGTGTATTGATACAACGCAGGTTCACGAGATTGAGGAAAAATTTCAGAAACTGCAACGCCGATTTGAGAACCTGGTGAACGAAGCAACTGTTACTATAGGAATCGTGATTGGTAACGATATTTGTTTTATCAATCCGGCAGGTCTGGAATTATTCGGTTTTGCTTACGAAGAACTTTATTCTCAACCCTTTATCAGCTTTATTCACCCTGATGATAGACAACGAGTCATCGAAATGCATCGCAAACGTGTTATGGGCTTTGATGTTCCGACCAGTTATCAGATGCGGATTTGCAGGAAAGACGGGCAGTTACTATGGATTGAAATTAAAGTGACAAGCATTGAATGGGAAGAGCAGGAAGCTCAATTAGTCTTTTTGCAGGATATTACCGGAAGACTTGAAGCGGACGAGAAACAGAAGCAATTAGTTGAAGAACTACAGGCAACCCTGACAGAAGTTAAGGAGCTATCCGGTATGCTTCCCATCTGTTCACATTGCAAAAAAATCCGGGACGACAGCGGTTATTGGCAAAATGTCGAAGTTTATATGAGTAAGCATACTAAAGCCGAGTTCTCGCATGGGCTATGCCCGGACTGCGTGAAAAAATTCTATTCTGATATTGCGGATAGTGTGCTTAAAGAAGACGAATAAAGATTGATTGCTCATTTCCTGGTGTCATGTCAAGCATCAGGTGACGGTTTTTCTTTGTAAGGGCAATCCGCAAGCCAGTCCCTGGCGAGTCTGTAGATGGTTGCCCATTTATCCCGTTGTTTGATTAGTAAGGGAGGGTACCCACAAGGAGCACCCCTACAAAATCGCAGGAGTAAAAGTGTACATCTGAGAATCTGGATGTCAATTCAGGCTTGACATAACACTAGGTTCAGGCATACATCATCATTTCGACTCAAAATGTACGTTGAGTCGGGTAAAGTCTTTGTTCTCCATGCAATGCAGTCATTCCGAATCATCGTTCTACGTCCTTACGACTCGAAAAACGTTCGAGTGTGCATACTACCTGTTTGCCATTGAGAGTGATTTTTTTCGGATGATGCTTATTCCGTGCGATTTTCTGTTGACAAATTTGTACTCCTGCCATCATTAAATAAACATTGCGTAGAAATAAGAAAAACTCAATATCTAAGATGTGCTTGGAGGTACAGGTATGAAAA
>JAIOTM010000036.1 GCA_021106755.1 Candidatus Cloacimonadota bacterium
CCTTTCGCGGAGAAAGTCTCCAACCGCGCTTTTACCTGAGCAAATTCCACCTGTGATGGCTACTAAAACTGGTCTTTCGCTCTCTGTCATAATTATATCTCTCGTATGTTATTTGTGTCGTGTCAAGCCTGGATGTAACGCTATCTTAGCTCTTCGTCTCATCCGCGATTATCTGAGCTAACTCTTCTGTAGAAAGATTAGAGCGTATTTCACCATTCCGCGCGACTGATATTCTGCCGGTTTCTTCCGAAACAACGATAGCAAGACAGTCGGAATGCTCGGTAACTCCCAGCGCCGCGAGGTGGCGGGTTCCATATTGTTGCAGATATACCAGATTGTGGGAAACAGGCAGAATTACCTTCACAGCAAAAATCCTGGCTCCCCGAATTACCACTGCTCCATCATGCAGAATCGTCTTGCTATTAAAAATAGTCAGAATCAGCTTGGTGGACAGCCTTGCATCAATTATTTCACCCGAAGAAATATATTCGTTCAGCTTTTGCTTTCCTTCAATGAGGATTAAAGCTCCGGTTTTCTTGAAAGCCATTGTCGCGATAGCCTTTAGTATCGGCGCGAAGAGATATATTTTTCGTCTCTGGAACAATGTCCTGAACCCTATCTTATGAATAACGCTACGTATTTCCGGTTGAAACAGCACCAGAAACGCGATAATCCAGTGGTCTCGCAGAAGTTTTAAGAGTAATGTCAGGAGCTTCATGTCTAACACAACCGCGAAAAAATAGAGTAACACAATAATTCCAAGGCTGATAATGACTGGATAACCAATTGTATCCCGCACTAATATAAACACCCGGTACAAAAGAGCCGCGATGATGAGAATGTCAATTATATCTACAATACCAGGTATCAGAAAGCTCATAATTCAATATCTCCAGAATTTTCCACAGCGTTCAGAATAGTCAATAATTGAGCGGTTTCTTTTACATCATGCACTCGTACAAATCCGACTCCCGCTTTGTGCCCTAAGGCTGTGGCGGCATGAGTACCGGGCAGTCGCTCATCAGAGTGAACACCACTTAATGCGTGAATAAAACTCTTGCGGGAAGCTCCAAGTACAACCGGAAGGTTAAAGGCATTGAATTCGCTTAGTTTTTTTAGAATAAGAAGATTATCTTCGAGCCTTTTCCCAAAACCGATGCCGGGGTCAATCGCCAACCGATGTCTGTCAATACCGCTCTCTTCGCAAAAAGTTATCCGCTTCGACAGAAACATCAATATTTCGTTGATAGTATCGGTGTAGTGAGGCTTTAGCTGCATGTCACGAGGAGTGCCCAGCATGTGCATTAAAATAACCGGAACATCTTTTTGCTCACGAAGCAACTTTACCATTGCGGGGTCGAATCGCAATGCCGAAATATCGTTAACTATGTCCGCTCCAGCTTCGAGAGCAGCTTCAGCGACTTTCGCTTTGTATGTATCTATCGAAATTGGAATTGACGAGTGTTTCCGCACTGCTTCAATTACTGGAAGCACCCGCTCAAGTTCAGTTTCAGCAGAAACAGTATCAGCACCGGGGCGGGTTGATTCTCCCCCTATATCAATTACAGCCGCACCCTCTTCTTCCATTTGCAAAGCGTATTCAGCCGCTGTAGCTGGTGTCGTAAATCTGCCGCCATCGGAAAACGAATCAGGCGTAACATTCAGAATACCCATAATTGCCGGATTAGAAAAATCTATTTTTCCATGCCTGGTCTGCCACTCCCGCATCTGGGGTTTAACAACGCCGTCAACCGCCTGTTGCAAAAAATCTTTGATTATCGGCAACCCGAAAATTGTCTGGTTCCCAAGTTTAAGAATCAGCTTGTTAATTTTATCTGTATTCCCCAGCAGAATTACATCACTGAAGGGAAGCTTGCCATCAACAACACCTCTGGCGACAGCCGCGTCGCCCCCAATCGAAAGCATTTCCTGCTTGAGAATATTTGCCGCACCCAGTTTTACACGCGTCAGTTTTATGTTTAGTGGGAGCATTTTAGGAGCCATAACAACCACGCCCTGCGTAGATACTTCTATTTTCTGCATCTCACGACGGGCGTCAGCAAGCGTCTTTGTATAGAGAATTCGATTCATGTGGTTCTGTTTACAATTAAGGGAGAGTTTGTCAATAAGAGCTTTTATTATCCTTCATTGTTTCAACTCGAAAAGTATGCTGAGTCGAGTAACAAACTTGTTTGCTTCGAGTCGTCATCCTTCGTCTATACGACTCGAAATTGACAAAAGATTTACAAAATAGTATCTTTTTTGTAAGCTTCGTCACGGTCGGGGTAATCGCTTAAGTAGTGAAGCCCGCGGCTTTCTTTACGCATCAGGGCACAGCGGATAATAAACTGAGCAGTGAGAGCAAGGTTACGGGTTTCGATAACTTCGGAGCGAACCCGGTTATGCTGGTAGAAATTCTCTATCTCTGTTCTGATATTGAGAATACGGTTCTCAGCGTATTTCAGGAGACGCCGTGTGCGGGTTATCCCGACATATCCCTGCATAATGCGTTTGATACTGTTTTTGTTGTGAGCTATCACAACCCATTCCGCTTCATTGAATTCATCCACATCGTTCCAGACAGGGATTTCCGGGAAGTTAGTTGTAGCCATGTTTTCCGGGTGCGTGGCAGCCCGCATTGAAATCACAATTCCTTCTAACAGCGAGTTCGAAGCCAACCGATTGGCACCGTGCAGACCACAGCAAGCTACTTCACCCGAAGCAAACAGGTTCAGGACATCAGTTTTACCTTGACTCGTTGTAAGTACACCCCCGCAAAAGTAGTGTGCTGAAGGAACAACGGGAATCATATCCTTTCTAAAATCTATCCCTCGCTTTTGCAGTTTCTGATTAATGTAGGGGAAGTGTTCGAGCAGTTTTTCCTGGGAAATACAGGTAGCATCTAACCACAGGTGCGTGCTCGAATGTTTCTTCATCTCAAAGGCCAGCGCTCTGGAAACCACATCTCGCGGAGCAAGGCATTCCCTTGGGTGATACCTCTTCATAAACTCATCGCCGTTGTGAAGTCGAAGCACAGCACCTTCTCCCCGTAATGCCTCTGTTATCAGAAATGTTTTGCCTTCAGGTGAATAGAAAGCAGTTGGATGAAATTGCACAAACTCCATATTTACTAATCTGGCTCCGGCGCGTTTCGCCATAGCGAAACCATCTCCGGTAGCTACTTCGGGATTGGTGTTGTTAGCATAAACCTGTGCTCCGCCCCCCGTAGCAAGCATAGTTTTTCCAGCGATAAATCTGTGTACTTCGAGTGTTTTCAAATCTAACGCATAGGCTCCCCAGCACGATACACCTGGAAAAAATTCGCTATCCTGCTGAATATGGTGCTGTGTGATTAAGTCCACAGCTATATGGTCTTCAAAAATGGTGATTCTTTCGTTGGTGAGACAGCTTTTTATCAGAGCATCAATAATCTCATAGCCTGTGGAATCTGCCGCATGAGCAACTCGCTCCTGAGAGTGTCCGCCTTCGCGGGTAAGGGCAAGATTTTCCAGACAACGGTTTTCAAGTTTGTTTTTTCTAGTAAATTTCGTTCCGAG
>JAIOTM010000431.1 GCA_021106755.1 Candidatus Cloacimonadota bacterium
CCGCTCCATCGCTTAAACGCTGTTGAAAACGAAAAGCTGTCTTTATAGCCTATCATGTCGGCTATTGTCTGGAGAGTGAATTTTGTATTTAATAATAAATCGCTGGCCCTTTCCATTCGAAGCTGAATTACTTTCTGCATGGGTCTGACGCCCAGGCATTTACAGCAGATACGTGAAAAGTGGTCATTAGAATAGTACAATCCTGATTTTTCCTGAAGACTTTCAACCGTCCATGGCAGATGTAATTGCATCCTGACCTTTTCAAAAAGCTGTACCAGAGTGCCGGTGATTAAGTCCTGCTGACTTTCATTTTCCTGGCCGAAACCAAGTTCCCATTCCAGGTAGAGCAGAGAAAGCTCTGAAAGCATTGTTATAGCTTTGTCTGAATTATCTGATTGAGTCTGAGTTGTCCAGAATAAATCCTCCATCAGGGGCTTAAACTTTATGCCAAAAACCGAGTTTCTTATTACAGGCCCTATAGAGCTTATCAACGACCAGGGGGGCTTATCTCGCAATGCCCACCACAACAGTAACCAGGATTCCCCATGCAGGCGGAATTCGTGCGATACGCGTTTCGGCGATATCCAGACCTTTCCCGGTTCGAGCACAGATTCGATACCTTGCGTTTTAATCCAGCCGGAACCGTTTAAGGTGTACAACAAATGATGGCACAAGGGGCTTTTATGCCTGACATGGTACGTTCCTTTCAGGTCGTTTATTCCGGCAAAAACAATTCCCCGACTGCTTAATATATCCAGTTTGGGCGTAGATATCGGAAGCATACGTTCCCGGCATTCGGGGCCAAGATTATAAATATCATTGCCGGTTTGTTTAGCCATAAATCTTAGTTCGTAATGATTTATTTTTTCTGTTATTTACAGTATATGCCAAACTGCATTGCCTGAATTATATGTATTTTAACAGATAACGTAAATCATATCTTCGAATATTTCAAAGGGGGGAATCGCTTTTTTTTCATATCCATTCAGATGGGTCGCTTATTATTGTTGTCTGATAGATCTGTTAAGGGTTGTAGTTTAAGGACATTTCCGCAAAATCATGGAAATTTACAGTTCCGCTCTCATCTATATCACATAAGTTGCACCAATCTGGCGTATCACAGTTCTGGAGCCAATTTTGTGCCAGTATCTCGACATCCAGCAAATTGACGTTGTCATCTTCATTGAAATCGCCTTTGAGCCAATCTTTGATATTGACCACGTTCAATAAAACATTGTGGCCGTGAATCGGATCCCACACGCCAATGTTTGCAAACTGCACCGAATAATCAGGTCTATATTGAATCGAGACAGCCTCATCCGGCATGTAAAGGGCAAACGTTACTTCTGACTGGCTTAAAGTATCAGGTATTCGGATAGGTTCGCCAAGAGTAACGACTCCGTCTTCCGGCAGCCATCTTCTTGGATCGGCGTTTTCCGTAAGTTGATATTCAGCGATAACAGAATTATTATTAAGCACTCGAAGTATAACAGGGCGTTGATTGTATAACGGTGCCCAGCCGACGTTCTTTAATTGTATTGAGAATATAAAGTCTTTATCCCTATAAGCTACGGATGGAAACTCACTTGTTATAAGCTCAAATCTGTAACCCAGCTTTTTCGCGAATTCGTCGTCCCAGCAGCCTTCCAGTTCCAGTTCGTCGATCACATCCGGATGATACAGGTCGTCGAGGTATGTTGCATGGAACCTTTCAGCTTCTGCCAAAGCGGTAACGCAGTTTGTGTATTCACTGACACAGCAGGATTCACCACCCCATGGAGTGTATTTGGACTGGTTTTCTATCTGCTGTTTCTGCTGCTCGCGTATCTCCGGAACCGGCGGGTATGTGCCCATATCAGTGTCGCTTGCGAGCCAGCAGTCGTTATGGTGTGAAATTCTTGCTCTGCTTGTATATGTGAACGCTTCCTGAGATGTCAAAGGGTTGGTGTCGAGAGACTCTAATTGGTTGACATAACTCGGGGTACGAACAGCGATAAACTTATCTAAAGGGAAGTATTGAAGTATCAAACTCCACACCGGGCCTGGATTCAGGTGATGATTATTTGAAGATGAATGCCACTCGCCCCAGGCGCCAATGATACCTGCCTGAAACCATGCGATGATATCAGAGTTGTCCTCTAATACAGGCTGTAATTGCTGAAGATGTGTTTCAATCCAGGCAAGTGTCGCATCCTCACCCGCCGCGGTATCGTCATAGATTATGCGCACAATAGCTTTTATGCCCGCATTTCGGATGTTAGTGAAACCGGCTGAAAGATCATTTAGTTTTGAAGTCGAAATATTACTTGCTCTGAAATTACTTAAGTCAATAGCGGTATATACAAGGGAGTAACCCTGGCTGCGAATAGCGTTATAATCAACACTGCCCGCTAATGTGCTGAAAGAAAAAAATCCGCGTTCAGGATTGAATATCGCATCGCCTGACGACGTGTACTCAATGGTTGTCCCTGTATCCTCTGTTGCGGTCAGGACGGTATAGTCCCCTTCATACGAGATATTGACATCTCCGCTGCCTTGATACCCTACAATTTGGTTGCCGTTTATCAGAGTATTAAGGTATGTCACGTGCGATGTTCCATATATTTTCAATTCGCCGGTTTCAATATTGACAAGGCCTGTTCCGCTCATTACAAACTCTGACGCTACCATGGTTCCGCTATAAAGGTTTACTGTGCCGCTTCCTGTAGAACCCGCCCAGGGATTTGAGACATACAGGCCGTTGTTTGCGTTAACAGTGCCGCCGTTTAGATTAACTGTTCCGCTTCCGTTATACCCAACACTCAGTGGTCCCTGTGAGGCAAAAGAAGAGTTTGCGTCGATGTTCAATATGCCGACGTCTACATAACCGCCGGATATTGCCGTACCGATATAAGTGTCGCCCGATATGGTAAGGGACGCACCGTTAGCAAGTTCCAGGGTTACGGGATCTGAATTACCCGACCAGGATGCAATCTGTATTAAACCAGCCAATTCAGCGGTGCCGTCAATTGTTACCGTACTGCCCAGGTTGATATATGCATTGTCACCTGTTCCCGGATACCCACTACCATCCCATGTCCACACATCGTTCCATGCGCCGGAATTACCGGCAGTCCAGTAATCGGCGGCATAGGTTACGCTGCCGAATGACAAAATATACAGGGCAATCCCAAAAATGAATAATGGTTTTAAGTTCTTCATATTACAGTTTTTCGTCCATATAATAGTATTTCATAATTGATTTTCACGTATAGGCTGTTTATCGACCGGATTCGATTTAAGTATGCAGTTGTTAGAGAGTATATTGTGACCTGAGTTGTCGTCCCATACGTCCGGATTTGCAAATCTGATACTAAATTCCGGCCTGTTCTTCAGATTCTCATCGTTGTCCGGCAGGCAGATAGCGAAACTTATTTCGTGGTCTCCGTCAGCTTGAGGTGCTTTGACTGTTTCATGCAGAATTATTATGCCTTTTTCGGGAAGCCATCTTCTCGGATCGGCATTCTTTGTCAGCCTGTATTCTGCGATCACATGATCCTGACAAAGCACTCTTAGCAGCACAGGACGTGGATTATAAACAGGTGCCCAACCGACGTTTTTCAGCTTTATGGTAAAAGTTAAATTTTCACAGGCAGAGATCGTATCTGGAAATTCACTCGAAAGCAGCTCGAACCTGTAACCAAGTTTGTTTACGAATTCACTTTCCCAGCAGCCGCCATCTTTAAATTCCTGAATAACGTCAGGATGATACTTGGTATTCAGGTATGTCGCGTGAAATCTTTTGGCTTCCGCAACGGCTGTCTCACAGTTAGACCTGTCACTGGGAGAACAGGTTTCCCCGCCCCACGGAGCAAATTTAGTGTCGTGTGAAATTTGTTTCTTTTCAATCGCGCGTTCGTTGGGGTCTTCGGGGTATGTACCGGTATCGGTATCGCTGGCGACCCAACAATCATTGTGGTGTGTAATTCGCGCCCTCGGCGTGCCGCTAAAAGCCTCCTCATCTGTTAAGGGCTTTTTGTTTAATCCTTCTAACTTATTTACAAACCGCGGTGTGCGTATCGCTATAAACTTATCTGACGGAAAATACTTCAGCATCAAATCCCACACGGGTTTTGGATTTTCATGGTGTTTATTTGTGGACGCGTGCCATTCACCCCATGCGCCTATCAGGCCTGCCTGAAACCATGCTATAACATCGGAATTTTCCTGGAGTATCGGCTGCAGATGCTGAAGGTGTATTTCCATCCATTTAAGGTTAGCATCTTTTCCACCACTATTATTTTCATAGATGATACGCACGATACCTTTAAGGCCGGCCTTGCGAAGCCCTTCAAATGCACATTGCGTTTCAGCAAGGAACTCTAAGCTGATATAGTCGGATAAAAAATCTTTAATTATAATGCTCGAATAGCAGAGAGTATAACCCTGTCTGCGAATATCTTCGAAATCGATTTCATCGGTCATCTCACAGGGGTAATAAAGCCCGCGTTCAGGATTGAGTAAAACATCATTCGATGAAGTGTAGTTTTCAATACTTGCCGATACACTTACAGCCATACAGGCCAGAAAAATTAAAACCGAGTGGCACGTATTCCTGGTGTACATACTTAATCCCTGTAACGAAAGGATGTAGCCAACTTTATTACTCAACCGAAAAACAGCAGGGGCAGTTTATATTTCTGCCCCTGTGCTTTGATCAATTACAACCGTCACTATTTTTTTCTGCGAATTAGAAGTCCGCCCAATGCCAGAATAAGCATTGTTGCCGGCTCAGGTGTTGCTGTCAAAACAGTATAATCGCCGTCATGGCTTAGAACTACTGTTTCAGCACCACTATAAGCGACTATTTGATCTGCGCCTATCAGGGCGGTAAGAGTAGCATCATACCAGAGGCCGTATATCCTGAGTTCGCCGGCTTCAATATTGACTAAGCCGGTACCGCTCATTGCAAACTCTGACGCATTTACTGTTCCATCATAAATGTTCAGCGTTCCGGAACCTGCTGCCCATGGATTTGAAACATACAGGCCTGAATTAGCATTGACCGTACCATAAGTATTGAGTGTTCCGTTTCCATTGTATCCAACATTGAGAGCGCCATTCGTCGTAAATATTGAGGTGCCGTCGAGTTCTACTATACCCACATCTCCTCCGGCAACGCCAATATGAGCGACACCTGATGTTATAAGTGAGCCGGCATTGCTTATATCCAGAGTCACTGGATCTGAATTGCCTGACCAGGATGCCTGATGAAGCTCTAACGCTGCCTCAGCAGTGCCGACAATCGTTATTGTGCTGCCGACATTTACGTAAACATAATCCCCGGCAACAGGATAACCTCCACCGCCCCAGGTCTGTACATCGCCCCATAGTCCTGAATTTCCGCCGGACCAATAACTTGCTGCAGGCGCTGATGCACACACCATAAATAAAACAGCACACATAATGGATAATAATTTTCTCATTCTCTCACCCTTTCAATAAAAAAACAATAAACTTAACCCAATCTCCTTTGGTTGACCACACAAACAGATTTCCTGACAATCAAAATTGTAGCATATTTACTTTGCATCTACATATAGTCTAAACCGACAAAAACATGTTATAAAACGACTATGTTAAACTTAAACCTCGTTTTTATTCTGTTTTAGCCCCTTTTTACATAAAGCCTTATATATTATTTTGACATGAAACTAATTTTCGAGATTGAATATTTTAATAAATAACCGCTTATCATTGCCGTTACTAAATACACACCTGCCCAGTGCCATTGATGGAACAGGCATTTGCCGATTCCTAACATAAGCGAATACAGAAAAAACACGCAACTGATCCAGCCTAAGAAGTTATATCTGAATTTGCCGTCGGTGCTGTTAATGTTCGTTATATCTCTGACTCTCTTCCAGCCAATTCCCGGCACTTTTAATTTTGAATAGAACTCGATAGTTTTATCATTAGGCTGCTTAGATGTGAATAAGGCGACTACTACCCAAAGAACGGTTACGCTAAGGGTCGTTATGAGTACTCTGATCGCGAATAAATCCGCCCCTTCCGTGCTGGGCAGCAATATCTCCACTGCATTACCAACTATAAAACTTGCCACGATAGCTACAACTTCAGTAATAGCGTTGACTCTCCACCAGTACCACCTTGCGATAAGCACCGTCCCGGTTCCCCCTAAAATAACGCTGAGATATTTATATGCGTTGAGTATACCGGTGAGCTTTGTTGTTACGATAAGAGCTATTATAGTCAGTACGATCATGCTTATGCGTGACACAAAAACGTAATGTCTCTGAGTTTTGCCGGGCTTAATAAACGGGCGGTAAAGATCATTTACAAGGTATGAACTGCCGCAGTTTAACATAGTATCGATTGTGCTCATAAACGCAGCCAACAATGACGCTACCATGATCCCTTTGAGTCCGACAGGCAAAAATTTGTCCATCATCAGGGGGAACGCGCTTTCTGAGTCCTTCAAATCCGGTAGATAGTGAAGCGATAACAGGCCCACCAGAATCCATGGCCACGGCCTTAATACGTAATGGCAGATGTTGTACCATAAAAATGCGAGGAACGAATCTTTTTCCGAACGCGTTGCCAAAAGTCTTTGCACAAAATATCCGCTGCCCTGGTCGCCCGTAATCCCGACAAAGATATATACAACGAATGTAAAACTCAGTATGTCCATTGATGTAAAATCGGGAAAGAATTTTATCGATGAATCCGTGAAGCCCGGTGAACTGGACAGTAACGCAACCATTCCGCCCTCACTGCGACTTGCATCCACATACACCAATATCGAAAGACCTATACAGCCGATCATAGCCAGAACAAACTGAAACAAATCGGTATAAACAACGCCGTACAGGCCGGACAGACAGGAATACAGCACTGCTGACCCGCCGAGTATAAGCAAAAGAATGCCGGTTGAAGTTATATCGCCAACTACAGGGATAGTTATGACAGGTGACTCTGAAAGGTGCAGTATCGCCTTGATTATCTTGGTCATAGCAAGCGTTACCGACGCCATGATAACACAGTTTATAAGTATTCCGTCAAAGAAAACCTTAAATACACGCAGTACTGAACGTGTTGTTGACGGTCGATAGC
>JAIOTM010000011.1 GCA_021106755.1 Candidatus Cloacimonadota bacterium
AGTGGACGATGCCGATCAGGAACTGGGGTATGATTTACTCCCAGCTGAGCATTATGTTCGAAGAAAGATTGGCTAAATTTGAAAAATAACAAAAAGGAGTTTACACAAAATACTTTACATTCCCTAATCAAATCAAAACATACATCATTATTTAACAAAGTACAAAATACTACAATTCCGATTACTGTTTTAAGATGTGATTATAGTAAATCGAATCATATGAATTATTTGTTCACGATATTTCACAGGCTTAACAGTGGTGGCTGTAAACTTACAAATCAAGAAATTAGAAACTGCATTTTTAGTGGACGATTTAACAATTTCTTAAAGAAAGATTTAGTACAAAACAGTAATTTTCTTTCAGTTTTTAATATCAATCCTGATAAGAAGGATAGATATAAAAAAGAAGAGCTAGTTCTACGTTTCTTAGCCTTTTATAGTAACAGAGAAGTCAATAGCCCTATCTTCTGAACAAATTGTATCTTTATTGCAACAGCATTTAGATTGTAGAAACTCAAGTAGATTGCCAGTTTTGATTGTTGTAGCAGCATATTTAAGTGTGTCTGATTTAATTGGCGAAAAAACAAAAGCTTTACAAGCCCATAATGCCGCGGATAAACAGACTGGTGCCTATGGAGATATCGCAGTAACACTAATGAATGATAACAGAATCGTTACAAGTTATGAAATGAAAAGAAGAAGCGTAACAAAATCTGACATCAATATAGCTATTAAAAAGTTTGCAGAATCAAAAACAGACATAGACAATTACATTTTTATTACTACTGAAAAAATTGATCCGAAAGTTCTTGATTATGCAAAATCTATATATATTTCATTGGGCGTTGAAGTTGCTATATTCGACTGCATCGGGTTTATAAGACACTTTTTACACTTCTTTCACAGGAAAAGAACGCTATTTCTCGAAAATTACCAGAAATTAGTTCTCAAGGAGCCTGACTCGGCTGTTAATCAACCATTAAAGGAAGCGTTGTTAATACTAAGAAAGGTTGCAGAAATCGAAAATTAGATTCTTAAATCCATTTTCCTCTGTATTATACAAAGCTACTATCAATAACAGTCTTTTAACCTACCTTGCGATAAACCACTTACCCTGATTATCTACAAAGCAAATACAACAGTTACCGTAACGGATAAACTGGTTTGGTGTATCAACATCAAATTCATTGGCAAAATTATATTCCAATAAATCACCCGAATTATCCTGATAGAATAGTCTAATCGACTCATCAATCATGCTTACCGGATACGGCAGATATAGAATTGGAAGTTCGTCGATTGTATCTTCGCTAATAAAGTGAACTGTCGAATCAGGATTATTAAAAAACATCAAATCATAAGCTCCGACAACATCGAGAGAATCCACAGTATATTCTATTTCTTTAAACTGGATTTCATCATCATCTGCAAAAAATTTGTCTTTTATATAATCCGGTAGTACAAACTCCGCCTGATACAAAGAAACAATCACATCTCCATCCCATTCCCCGGCTGTAGTAGAAGCAGATGTTTTATGACTGAAATCTTCGAATGCCTGAAATGTTCCGTTAGAAGTAGGCAGAAAATTCATCCAGATGTGTTGCCCATAAACCTCTGTCAGACTGAAATTGAAGCAGGTAACTTCGTTGTCTTCCTCGTAAGGATACAGTCGCCATTGGTAATCCCGATTCCCGAAGAAACAATAAATTGTTTCTTCTCTTTGATATGGAAAATCAGGGCGAGTTGGCATCTCGTTATTTTCAGATAAGAAACGGATAACAGGTTTTAGATTCTCAATGACCTCACTATCAGCATTTCCATCTGCATTGAAACCTTCGATTGTATATTTCACCGAAAGTGTTTGCATCAGGTAATAGTAATCACACACAAAAGTAAAAGTATCCGGCTGTGTATATTCGTTTGAAATCGTAAGAGAAAAATCCGAATTGCCAGCGGGTATATACGCGCTGAATGACCAATGAAAGACGTGTTGGTCTCGATTCATAATCGGGATATTGACAGTATATGGAACGCTAAACGATTCAACAATTTCAAATTCGCCTGTATTTGAAATGGAGAACCTGTTTTCTTCTGTTATTGTCAGGTTGCTATGGTGGAGAAATCCATCGAACCAGCTAATTTGTGACATAGATGACGATACTGAAAAACCGGGATCGAATTGGACTGTGTTTTCCGGGAAAACAAGGTCAATTTTGACTGAATCCCGATAGACAAGAATAGCAAAATTTGCAAGTGCTTCTGTAGAAAAGAACCTGATAGAGTCTCTTTCAGCAAATATGTCCTGCTCAACTACATATATTACATCTCCGGCATGAAGGGAAGTCTCAGAAACCGCGTTTCTTGATACTAACAAGCGTACATCTTCATAGCTTATCAGATGATCCGCGTCCTGTTGAATAATATTAGTCGAAACAGTTTCAAATATATCAAGACCAGTTGGATATGAAGTATCTTCACGTCTGTCGAGAGTGCAACTCATTATCAGGACAGCTATCAGGAGCAAGAAGCATACTTTACAGTTTAACATAGCGTCCAATTCCTGTGTAGCAGGTTGCTTCACCGTTACTTCCCAACTTGCATCCTGCAAAAAGATTAACCGGTTTCCATAACCACCACAAGTTCATAGAAATCTCGCTCTTGCTTGTATCAAGATTATCCCTCACGAAACCGTCCCGATACATTACAAAATCGCGCTGTCCTGTCTCCCATTTCACCGATAACTGCCATTGCTTTTTCAGCAGATAACCAAATTTTACTGAGTAAAGCATATCATCTCTGTCATCATCGGGGATTACCGAGTCGAGATAAATTCTCGCGGTGGTTGCTTCTGCTTCCATAGCGAGATAGCTCCAGCTAAAGGTACTTTCAAACTGATAAACAGAAAAAGTTTGATACCGTGAATCTGCAATTAAAACTCCAGGAGTAAACTGTCCATACTTAGAAAAAAGAGGTTTATGAAAATATGCTAACCAGCAATTAGCCGGATACCAATTTTTGTAATCACTTTGAAGCGTATGAAACTGAGCCCCTGCGGTAACACCAAACCAGGAAGTTTCAAATCCGGCGGAGTAGTCGCGGCGGGCGTGGTTGTCTTTGTCGAAGTAATCGTAAGATAGTGATAAACGAGAATCTTTCCAGCTTACACCAGATTGGACTAAGTAGTTAGTAAACTTATCAGTACTTGTGCCGAAATAACCAAACGCGCTTATCTGCCAGTTATCCTTTACACTTTTTAAGCCCTGCAAAGCCGACTCGTAATTCGCGTCGAATGCAAGAGCACGGGTAAAACTCCTCCGCGCATCATTGTAATGTTTCAGATTATAGAAACACCATCCAATTCCGGCAAGGTCAGTAGCGTTTTCGATGCCATAACGCATAGATTTCCGGTAGCAGAATAGTGCTAACCAGTAATTTTCTGTTAAATAGGCAGCATAGGCAGTGGATTGGAAAACTCCGGCAGCAGTTATTCCCCGCTTCAGGGCAAAAAGACCAACTGCCACAGCATCCTGGTTGTGTTTCAGAGCTATTTTAGCTCCAATTGAGCCAGTAATCGCACTGATATTATAGGGATACAACTCCAACGCTTTTGTGTAAGCCGAATCCGCACCGGCGTAGTTACCTCGAATCATTAGTTCGGATGCATACTGAGCCGGATCAGCACTGCCATAAGAGCCTGATATGCTGTGAACAGGTAGTAAAAAGAGCAGGAGCCAGAGAAAAAGGCTACTTCTTACCGGAATTCTCATACTCCAGCACATATTGGTTTTGAGGGGCATACCGCTTCAATTTTTTATAGGTTATTTCGGCTCCCAGTTTGTCATCACTGTTTACCTGCGCACTGAGTAAGTAGCCAAGAATTTCAAGGTTGTAGGGATAGAGTTTAACTGCCTTTAAGTAACTGTTAGCGGAATCTTTGAAATTCTTTTTAATGAACTGCCCATAAGCCAGAATAGTCAGGGCAGAAAAGTGGTTGGGGTTATTTTTCAGGATTTGTTGGGCGTAGCTGATGGTTTTATCCCAATTTCCCATCGCGTAAGCAGAATTAAGCAACCCTTCCATAGATTCACGGGTTTTCTCAAGTTGCAAAGAGGCGTTATAGTACAATTCCGCTTGAGTGTATTGCCCGGAACTGTAGTAGAGCCAGCCCAACCGCAGTTGATAAAAAGCATCCGATTTATCCATTTGAGTTAGTTTGTGCATTAATTCAATTGCCGTGACATAGTCCCCAGTTGATTCGTAAGTATAAGAGTTTTGAATCATTGTCTGCGGAGTCTGTGCCATCAAACCTACTGCGCATAATATTATCAGTATTACCAGGCTATTACGTATCATTTTTCTCCTCCATTGTCAGATTTTACTGCATTTATAACTTCCTGTCCGTCTCTCATCAAAGTAAGTTTATCTATTCCCCGGAATTTAATAAACTCCACTTCCCCTTGATAGCGGTAGGGTTTTCTTCCGGGTGTTTTGCTCGTTAGTGTGGAAGTAATCACAATCCTGTCCCTCTGAAACTCTGATTTCATCTCGCTATCGAGCCGAAAAACATTTACTAAGGTCGAAAGGAATAAAAGAAAATTCTCCTGCCAGCGATTAAGCACAATTGAATAGGGTGGCAGGTCTTTCCAACACATAGGATTGCTATCTAAGTATGGAAATCGTGTTACTAATAAGGCAAAGGCATAGAGAGCTGTCTCCCGATTGCCCTGAAACTGGAATGTGTTATAGACTCCATCGTATATAGAGAATTCCAGAGTGGCTCCCTGATTGGATTCGATAAAAAGAGAACCCCACAAATTCACCGTTACTTTCCATAACTCAGTAAACTTTTTACCATGTGCGTTTACGCTCAAAGAGCAGGTGTCCCCTACTTTGAGTTGCAATATATCCTGAAGATTTTTAACAGGTATCAGAGGAGATATTTCATCATTCTGGGCGGGAATATTATAGGCGTAGAAGGTATAGGGTACGGCAGTGCTGTCTTTCGCGGAGATATTTCGTGCTTTGAAGTTTACTAAATAAGCCTGCAATGTATTGGATCCCGGCTCCGCTCCCAACTGAATATTAAAATGCAGGTGAGGTACTGCTGACCTACCAGAATTTCCCACTGAGCCAAGGCGTTCGTGTCGGCGAACATAGTCACCCTCTTTTACCTTAATACTACCTTTTCGCATGTGGCAGTACATAGAGTAAATTCCAGAACCATGATGAATAGTTACTGTGTTACCCCAGTTGTCATGGGTGTTTATCTCATTAATAGGATTGTCTTCTACTTCGTCGATAATCTTGCTGACCCAGCCATCGGCAGAAGCTAACACCGGCTTGCCGTAACAGTAGTAATCTTCGGAGCGTTCGCCTGTAGATTTGCAGGAAGAACCTTCCCTGTCGAAAATCTCGAAATCCCAGGCGTAAGCCCATTGTAGCTTATGCGTGATTTCTCCATTGTTACCCTGAGTTATTCGCCATTCACCAGTAAAGGGCAGATAGAGTTGAGGAACTCCGGTCTGGTAAAACCTCCTGATGTGCGAGTGATAATATTTCAGGGCTGCTTCGGGAGTTCTGATGCCGAAGTTGACTAAGTGCGGATTAGTGTTTTTCAGTCGTCTGCCTAACGCGTAAATAAAGATAAACACAGTGATATTGAAAGGGAAAGCGTAAGGTGGAATCGAGAAATTGTAGAACACTGTCTGTAACGCGAATGATATAACAATTCCGAGAAGAGCGGCAACAGCCGCGAACAGGTAAGACAGCTTGCCGGGAATCAGATAAACTCCACCAATAGAAATAGTGATGAGGATTACGTTGAGACCGGGATAGAGAATATCTCCCGTGTGGATATTAGTAAAGTATTGTAGCCCCAGATGGCAGATACCGTATCCCAGTAACGAGAGAAAAAAACCGATTCGGGAAGTAATGATAAGCGCGATAGCAATCAGAAGTCCGGCAATAAAATTGGGTTGGAAAAAGATGCTACCCATACTTTGGAAATAGTAGTTGATAAAATTTCCCATGTCAGGACTGAAGCTGAGAAGCAAATTACGCTGTTCGCCAAAAAACGAATACCCCCCAACCCTTATATAAAAAAAGCTGAATGTTATTGCGACAAGCGAAAAGGCAATGCTCATAGACGGGATCCCAAACAGATTGATGAATATTGACTGCAAAGTAATATAGACCATCACAGTCAAAAGCGATGCCACCATAATGAGTGGGAGATAAACGACCAAACTGAACTGTACCATGGGGTAGAAATACCCAATCCCCAGACAAACCAACATACTGTTGAAAGCAAACACACCACTGCGGCTTTGCCAAGTATCGAACCCGAATAAACGGGAAAATATCACAGCGGTTACCGCGCCGAGCAGTCCGGTTACTCCGGTAAATGGTTCAATCATTGTGGCGGCGAAAATCAACAAGCCTACAACCCAGTTATTGGAAAACAGGATTGTACTGTAGGCGTCCACTGTGGAGAACGCCACATTTTTTATGATTGCAAATGCAGCTTTCATTATCTCGGTTTAAGGTGCTCCGGTATTTTTTCCCGCGCGATTACATCATCAAGGGTTTCCCGCTCTCGAATGAGATTGACTTCTCCGGTTTCGCTGATAAGCACCACATTTGGACGATACTCAATAAACTGCATCCACTGCGTTACGTTATACGCACCTACCGGGTGTACTATTACGCGGTCGCCCACCTTCATATCGGGGTAGAGTGACTGATTTTTTACAATGTCGATGTTCATGCAAAGAGGTCCATAAAAGACAGTCTGCTGAAAAGTTCCTGAGAGCGGTTGAGCTGGTGTTACTTTAAGGTTGTACCACCAAGAAGTGAAAAGGGTGTTGACTCCGGCATCAAGAATAATCCCCCGCTGACCGCTTGCTAAATTCTTCTTGGCAAGGATGCTGGAGATAAGCCACCCGGATTCATCAATTATTGTGCGTCCGGTTTCCATCACTAACCTTGGTGATTCATCCCGAACAAAATCGGATTCGTTGAAGGCTCTGCCGATAGCACTACAATACTGGTCGTAGCTTGGAGTGGCAAACTCTCCCGGTGTGTATTGGGAATGGAGCGTATTAGTCGAGGCAAAACCTCCACCCATATCTATATATTCGACACAAATGCCGAATTTATCTTTGACTATCTGGGCTAAGTGAAGC
>JAIOTM010000069.1 GCA_021106755.1 Candidatus Cloacimonadota bacterium
GTCAGTCATTGGCGATTCCTTTTAATTCCTTGAGTTCCCGAACGCAAAACTGGGGTACGCGGCTTTTATCCAGAAAGCGAAAGTCTTTCTGGAAACCATGAAAATCTGAACCACCTGTGCGGATTAAGTGGTTGTTACCAGCAATGTTCAGATAGTGGTCTATTTGTTCCTTACTATGTTTCTTATAATACACTTCAAGACCCTGAATACCCATAGCGATTATTTCCCGCACGATGCCCCCTTTTCTCAGCAAACCGGGATGTGCCAATACAGGAATTCCTCCGGCACGGCGGATAATCCCAATTACTTCCTGGGGAGAGCGACTGAGCTTAGAATGAAACGCGGGGCAATCATCACCAATATAACAATCAAACGCTTCCTGCAAACTATTGCAATAGCCTTTGTCCAGCATAGCCTGAGCAATATGCGGTCTGCCGATAATATCATCGCTACCGGAGATTTCCTCTAATTGCGTCATCTCTAATTCAAATCCCCAGAGATGCCATAATTTATCTAAAATTATTTCCGCGCGATTTGCCCGGGCAAGCCGGGTTTCGTTCAGCATCTCAATCAACTCTTCAGTTTCTTTCATATAGTAAGCCAAGATATGCACATCCAGATTTCTATACTGGGTGCTCACTTCCACTCCCGGAATCAAATCTATTCCGTAGTTTTCTGCTATCGGGGCAGCGATTTTCCAGCCACCGAGGTTATCATGGTCTGTAATAGATATAGTGTGATAACCTTTACTTGAGAAAAGCTTCAGCACCTCTTCGGGACTGAGTTTGCCGTCTGAGGCTGTGGTATGTATATGTAAGTCTATCTTATCCAAAGGATTGTCCGTATCATGGAGTCTTGCGGAAATCTTGGCGACTCATCTTTTCCAGTTTTTCGGGCCAGAATTGAGTTTTGGTTTTTTTCCTGAGATTATTAAACCAGATATCGAAATATCCTCTTTTCTTTTTCTCAAGAATCTGCTCTTTTACTTTGTTTTTAACCATAGAGTATCCGCCATCATCGGCATGATGAAAATTGATTATATTTGCAACGAAAGAGCCAGCTTCTGTAACGAGAGGTTCGGGATATATCCCAATTTTAGAATGAGAAAGAAGCTTTCTGTTCAGGGATTCGCAATATTCTTTCCGAACAGGCTTGGAATATGTAAAACGGTAAATCTGGTAAACGGGGAATCCATCGACCTGTGCCTGTTCAGTAATCTCGGTTGGTTTATATAAAGAGATGTAATCATCCGCTTTTTGTCGGGAAGCTTCGACTTTCTTCTGATGAAGCACAATACGGCGTATCTCATCCGAAACTTCAATAAGGGGAATAAAGTCATTTGCCTGACACTTAGCCACTTCTATCAGTATCCAGGAGTTCAGAGATTCAATCAGCTTTGGAGGAAGAATCGCTCCCTTTCCGACTTGCATTGCCTGCCGTACCCACGATTCCTGTTTTCCAATACCAGGTACTAATGTATTTTTGTAGTTTAATCCTTTTACAGAGGAAATCTTTTTGCCGTATTCAACTGCCGCCCGCTTCATACCTATTTCGGTTGCCAGTTCCCGAAACAAAATCATCTCTTCTTCCAAATCAAGCAGAGTTTCTGTTGAAGCATCCGGTCTAATCAGAAGCTCCCGGAGTTTCACCATTGTTCGAAGCTTCTGCACAGGTTCTATTATTTTCCAGCCATCTTCGGTACGGAAGGGCTTGGAAAAGCCGTTCCATGATTGCTTCTCGAAATACTGAAACACACTGTCGGGCAGAGAATCCAGTTCCTTAAAACCTATAATGCCGCCCTTGTATGCTTCCGCCCCATCCGAAAATTTTGTTGCCAAATGCGACAATGGCTCTCCCAGTAATAGTTCCTGATAAAGGGAATCAATCAACTGTCTGGAACGTAGCGTGTCTTTAAGTGTTGGCTGCACAGGATAAATTACGTAGTTCAAATCACATTCGGCATTAATCGCGTAATCTTTCAGGTGATTGTCATAGTACTGAGTAATCTCAGGCTGAGACACATGTAGTCCAGTCATCTTTGCGGGTTCAAAGTGTATCAGTTCTACGTTGGCAACCGCGTAGCGAATATCATACTCCGCCCGGATTTCATCTTCGGTTACCAGAATGTTATCCTTCAGCTTCTGCTCCAACTTAACACGGGGCAGATACGCGGTAAGGTAGATATATTTAATACTATCAAACAGAGGATCGTTTTCAAGCAGATTCAGATATTTTTGTCGGTCGAATACACCTTTGGTGAGAAACGCGGTTGCGTTTTTCATTCCTGGTGGGGGTGCCGCGTGAAGAGAGTCTGAGACTTCCTGCTCGGAGTCAACTATCTGGTATTTTTCATATTGGCTGTGGAGTATAACGGATTCAATGATTGTTTCCCAGGTTTGCCTGTACAGCTTCTCCATCTCTTCTTCATTCGGATTTTTTCCGCCATTCTTAAGTTTGAATCCTTCGTATTTACGGCGTACCTCGTGCAGAAAAGTCTCTATTGATATTTTTGTATCACCAACTTTGCCGATATAGATGACTTTTTCCTTGCCTGTTGTCGCGCAGGATGCCAGAAACAGCACCAGTGCGAGAAGCAATATTGTAATTCGGAGCTTATTGCAGATATGGATAGTAGTCTTCCCTGTTATCAACAATGTGTGCCTCCTCTTTCACCCGATTAAGCCAGTTGTTGTAGTAGGTCGAACCAGCACGGGTCTGGGCTTTTTCCATTAAATCGATTTTCTCTTTTTCGAACTTCTCCATATCAGCATGTGTCCGTTCTTCAACAATCGCTATATAGGCACCATTAGGACCTTTTACTGGTTTAGTAATCCCACCAACATCTAATCTCAGAATCGCGGCATTAAGAGAATCTATTCTGCCGACCTTGCTGATAAATTTATTGATAGTTACATCTTTAGAATCTACAACTTCCATTGTTTTGATTTTTTTATCGGCGATTTTAAGATATTCTTCGGGATTGTTACTGTCCGCGAATTCCTGAGCATCTTTAAACGCTTTCTCTGCTTTCAGCTCCCGCTCTACTTCCGCTTTTACTCTGTCTTTGACATCTTCAAAGGCTTCGAAATGTTCACCTGTAGTAAATGATACCATGCTAACTGTCCAGTTAGGAGCGGCATCACGTTGTTCCAGTTTCTCCGGTGGAGCAATGGAACCTTCGCTGTTGTTGAAAGCGAATTCTATCAGGTCTTCTTCGCGTCCAAGACCGGAGATATAACGGGATTTACGATTGAACTCGGCTGTTTCCTGTACTTCATAGCCCATTTCTTCGGCAGCTTTTTCAAAGCCGATTTCTAATGCGGAGTTATACAAAGCTTCAGCTTTATCCCGCCACATCTGACGGGTTGTGCTGGACTGCTGAAGATTGAGAAGGATATGCCGGGCTTTTATTTCTTCACCCTTGTCGCTCTGGCGACGGTCTTCTAACTTGATAATGTGCCAGCCGAATTTTGTTTTCACCGGATCGCTTATCTGACCCTTTTCCAGCACGAACGCTACACTGTCGAACTCGGCTACCATTTTACCACGACCGAACCATCCCAGGTCTCCACCTTTTGGTCCAGATGGTCCCTGCGAGTAGTCTATAGCAAGCTCGGCAAAATCTTCCCCGGCTCTGGCGTTTTCGAGAACAATGTTCAACTGCTCAACAATTGGGGTTTCGTCTTCCTCAGTTGTGGACGTTTCAATTACGGCGTATTTTAACTTACGCTGAGGTGGCTTTTTATAGTCTTCTTTATTCTCTTCATAATATGTAGTGAGTTGTTCGTTTGTCGTTGACACACTGTCAGCTTTATCGTTGCTAAACACGATTATCCTGGCGTCAGCCTTATTGTTATCCTCTATATATTTCAGCCGGACTTCCTCTTCGGTAACGGTTGTGTCTTGTTTAACAACATCGTACAGTTTCTGGTAAGGAAGTTGCTGGCGTACCATTGGCTCTAAGCTACTAAGGTCGAATGGTTCTCCGGTAAGCAAAGCTTCTTTGTACTTCTCATTATCGAACTGCCCATCGGTCAGGAAGACTTCAATCTGCTTCACTTCTGATGGCGGATCGTTAAGAAGCTTATCCATCACATCTTCGTTGGATACTTTAATACCCCTTTTTTTAATGTGGCGGTCGTAGATTGTCAGTTCTGTATAGTTTTTCCACGTCTGATCATTCAGTTTAATCAGTTCCGCTTCTTCCAGTTCTTTTCCTTCATTCTGGTTATACCAGTTACGGACTGCATTTTGCACCCGTGTATCATACTCCCGCATGTCGATTTTCTTGCCATAAATTATTCCTGCGTATGGTTTATTCATCATGGATGTAAAGCTACCACTGACTCCCATCAGTGCCATACCTACAATAAATAATACAGCAGTTACAATTATTATGTACTTCTGCTGCTTTCTCATTTGTGCGAGCATTGGTCCCCCTGCTTCTATTTTATAATTTTTCTATTCTCATACAGAACGTCACAATTATCAAGGGTAGATATTTGCGCAATAAAAAAATGGGATTTCATTGGAGAATCGAAATGAAGATTAGAATTGCTGATAATATCCACGAAAAAAGCGATTGTAAAAGCATTAAATTCACAGGCTGAACTGCTTCAGAAATTCTGAATAGATTGAGGGAATTGCTGAAAGATTACAAATGTCGTACAAACTGAGGATTATTACTTTGACATTCCAGAGGGCAACAGATAATTTACCGGAAAAAGCATAAGTGGAAGAATATGGAATTTTTAACAAAGAATTTAGGGATTAAAATTGGAGTTGTGCTGATAGCCCTTTTCTTCTGGACTCAGCAGAGATTGTTGTCACCCTGGACGGAAGAAATCTCAATCCCGTTACACATTGAGAATATCCCGGAAGGATTGATTATTCTTGAACAACCAGCAACCGAGATTCCTTTCATTGTCGAAGGATCGGGCATGAACCTGCTTAAGCTTAAACTGGCAGAAACCTATGTCAGGATTGACGCTTCCGAGTTCAAATACTGGAATAATCTGCTGAAAATCTCGCGCAACGATCTGGTGATACCGGAAAATATTCATATAGATAAAATCCAACTCAATTTAAAGCGCAATCTGATGCTGAAACTTGATAGAATGGGCACAGTTTTCAGACCTGTTGCTGCGGCTTATGCTTCAAAGCGCGATAAAAATTATTTTGCTAATCGCAAGCTGACATTCGAGCCGACTCGAGTGAGAGTTGAAGGACCACAATCGCTGTTGGATACTTTAGCGTCTGTGAAAACTATACCTATTTCGGCAGATCAAATGCAAAAGGGAGAGAAAACACTTTCGTTGCAACCTCTCGCTACTCCGCTGATGGCTAAGGCAAATAAAGTTCGTCTGAAGCTCAACGAAACAGTTACTAAACAACGCACAATATCGATGATTCCGATTAACTATCCACGGGATATGAATATGTACATTATTCCGCAGAAAGTAACAATATTAGTTACCGGAGAAGAGGAACAAGTTCAGAATCTGACTAAGCAGAGCATCCGTGCCACGGTAAAACCGGAGAACATGAAAACTGGTAAATCGGCAAAAATTGAGTTTGAGACACCTGCCGGAATAAAAATAACCGAGTACTCGCCGGAGAAAGTGCGAGTTGAGGCGTATGAGTAACCAGTTAATTCTGGCATTCGAAAGTTCCTGCGATGACACTTCAGTAGCAGTTGTTTCTACCGATTATAAAGTTCTCAGCAATGTAACCTCCTCTCAGCCTGTTCACGAGGAATTTGGCGGAGTTGTACCGGAACTGGCATCACGTGCACATATCACAAACATTATCCCGGTAACAAAAGCCGCCCTTTCGAAGGCGGAAATCTCGCTCCGGCAGATTGATGCGGTAGCGGTATCTGTTAACCCAGGGCTTATTGGCTCATTGTTGGTGGGAGTATCGTTTGCCAAGAGTGTTGCCTGGAGTCAGGGGAAGCCACTTATTGCAGTCAACCACATGCTTGGGCATGTATTTGCCAATAAGTTAACCCACCCGGAATTAGAACCGCCTTATCTAGCGTTAGTAGTTTCGGGAGGACACACAGAATTAGTTCACTTCCTTAGCGAAACAGAATTCACAATCATTGGTAAAACCCGCGATGACGCCTCTGGCGAAGCTTTCGATAAAATTGCCAAGTTACTGAAACTCGGCTATCCTGGCGGACCCATAATAGACAAGTTAGCGAAGGGAGGAAATCCTGACTTTTACCGTTTTCCACGGGGGATGAACCGTAAAGGGATTTATGATTTCAGCTTCAGCGGAATGAAAACAGCAGTTTCGACCTATATTCAAGAGCAATCTGATGAATACATTCAGGCAAATCTTTCAGACATCTTAGCTTCGATACAAGCGGCAATCGTGGATTCGCTTGTTAGCAAAACCGTTAACTATGCAAAACAGGAGCATATCGGTAGCATTATTGTAGCGGGGGGTGTATCTGCCAACAGTGCCCTGCGGGAACGGTTCGAAGCATACCACAACAAGTACAACATTTATTTTCCTGAACTGGAATATTGCATGGACAACGCCGCTATGATTGGCGCGGCAGCAGTAGGCAAACTGCAACGCGGCGAGTTTGCAGACACAACTCTAAACGCTTTTTCCCGCAAGGGGCTGAGGTATGTTTGAATTTCCGTTTGAAAAATGCATATACCGAAAAATTCTTGACACAACATAAGATATAACTACTGTTTTAAACGATAAAAGAAAACCTCTGGAGGTAAAAGAAATGAAAACGTTTTTTGTAATCCTGTTTATAGTTTTGTTCATAGGTTTATCCGCTCAAAGTTGGACGGAGACTCAAAAGGTTCTCGCGTCCGATGGAGTCTTCGATGATAAATTTGGCTGGACTGCTTCCATATCAGGGAATTACGCCGTGATTAGTGCTGTCGATGATGATGATAATGGAGATGAATCAGGTTCTGCTTATATCTTTTACAAGGATGGTACAACCTGGACGGAACAGGCAAAGCTGACCGCGTCTGATGGGGCGCCTGGTGATGCTTTCGGAATCTCAGTTTCCATCTCAGGAGATTACGCTGTAATTGGTGCGTGTCTTGATGATGCATGTGGCTTGTTTTCAGGCTCCGCTTATATTTTTCATCGAAGCGACTCAATATGGACGGAGCAGGTAAAACTGATAGCGTCCGACGGTACATTCGGTGACTTTTTCGGCATGTCAGTTTCCATATCAGGCGATTATGCCGTAATTGGTACTACGTATGACGATGATAATGGAAATGATTCCGGTTCCGCTTATATTTATCACCGAAACGGAACTACCTGGACCGAACAGGCGAAGCTTACTGCTTCCGATGCCGCGGCAGCTGATCGTTTTGGTAAGGCGGTTTCCATATCTGGAGATTATGTTGCGGTAGGTGCTTATTTTGATGATGATAATGGAAATGATTCCGGTTCAGTTTATGTTTTTAACAGAAGCGGAACAAGCTGGACTGAGCAGGCAAAGCTAACCGCGTCTGATGGTGCTTTGGATGACTATTTCGGCTTTTCTGTTTCTCTGACAGACAATGATATAGTAGTTGGGGCATATCAAGATGATGATAACGGAACTAATTCCGGTTCTGCTTATGTATTTATCAGAAATGGAACTACATGGACGGAACAGGTAAAGCTTACTGCTTCCGATGGGGCACTTGATGATTGGTTTGGTAAATCAGTTTCCATATCAGGCGATGATATCGTTATTGGTGCATACAAAGACGATGATAATGGAATAGATTCCGGTTCTGCTTATGTATTTAACAGAAATGGCACTACATGGACGGAGCTGATAAAGCTGACTGCATCTGATGGCTCGGTTGATGATATGTTCGGTTGTTCTGTTTCTATATCAGGCGATTTAGCGTTGATTGGGGCGAGCATGGACGACGATAATGGAACTAATTCCGGCTCTGCTTATTTCTGGGATTGTATTCCAGATCAACCAATTGTAGTTAATAACCTTATACCGCCTGAAGGAGATGTGAACTTAAACGAAACAGAATCGCAACTCTTTGAGATTGATGCTTATGATCCCGATGGCAATACTCTGAATTACGATTGGCTGTTAGATGGAGTTAACGTTTCGGCTGACAGTTTTTATACCCTTATTACTGATTACACTTCTGCCGGGGATTACATTCTTGAATTGAATGTTACGGATTTTCAGAATACTCTTCGCGATTCGCTGACATTTGTCTGGAATATTCATGTGAATAATCTTGATCAGGAAATCATTGTAACGGAGCTTTCATACGCAAGCGAATCCAATGGAGTATGGACACCGGAAGACCAGATGATTAACTTAGGTGAGTCGCTTGAGTTCTTAATATGGGCTGTTGACCCGGATGGCAACGTGATAGAATACAACTGGCTGTTGGACGGTACAAGCGTTGCCACAGACAGTTCTTATTCTTTTGATACCGACTATCTTTCTTCAGGGAATTACCTTCTTGAGTTGAATGTAACAGACAATTCTGTTATCTCAAATCGTGATTCGCTGACTTATTCGTGGAATATCTCGGTTTGTGATTTAGGGACTGAAGAATCCAATATAGTCTCGGTTACTACACGTCTTATCAGCTGTTACCCCAACCCATTTAACCCTGTAACAACAATAAGTTTTAGTGTGAAAGAGCAGGAGACTGCAACACTGGAAATATTTAATCTCAAGGGTCAGAAAATTAAAAGCTATCATGCTTTTGCATCTGGCATCCACGAAGTTATCTGGAACGGCAAAGATGATAAAGGCAACAAAGTCAGTTCAGGTCTGTTCTTCTATCGGCTGAAATCCGAATCTGTACAGCAAGTGCGTAAGGTGCTGTTGTTGAAGTAGATAGCGAGACCCGCCTTTCCTTTCACCCATTTAGAAAAAGCCCGTCCTCGGACGGGCTTTTATATGCTGTAAGTTTATGTTATTTCAGCAGAACTGCTTTGCGGACTCTATGGTAATTACCAGCATCTAATCTGTAGAAATAGACACCGCTGGAAACCTGTTTGCCGGAGTTGTTTTGTCCGCGCCAGGTTATTGAGTGACTACCAGCTTCCATAGGTTTGTCTGCAAGTGTTTTAACTAATTCACCCCGAATATTGTAAACCTTCAACCGGACATCAGCATTTTGTTTCAGACTAAATGCTATTGTGGTTTCAGGATTAAACGGGTTGGGATAGTTGCAGTGTAACTCTGTAACAGCGGGAACCTGTCCGGCTTCCTGCTCATCTGTAATATACCAATAGACATGAGCATGACTGGTTGAGTCGCTGGTTCCTTCGTTATATACAGTAGTGATATAGTAGTGATAGTTAGTATTCAGTATAATGTCTGTATCATCATACTCGACTACGATGGTTTCCGCAATCTTGACGAACGGGCCTGTTTCCCGGTTGCGGAATACATCAAAATGAGAAAAGCCCGGTTGTGTTGTATAATTCCAATCAAGTTCTGCAACTCCAGTCTGCGGAGTGTCGCCGTATGGAATCGCTATCAGATTTTCTGCCGGAACCAGATATTCGAGGGATAAATCATTCCCCGGGTGAGTAGTTCCGGGAACTGTTATCACAACGATAACCTCATCTGCCGCGAAGAATGGTAATCGTGCGGTAACAGTGTAAGAGTCGAGCGGTAACACCAGAACATAGTCACCGCTGGCATCTGGATGCGTTCCGTAGTCTGTGGCACTTACAACAACATCGGTAAGAATTCCAGCCGCAGGAGGGTTGAGGGCAACGTTTCCGGTAATAACTACGAATGTTGCCGGCGATGTACTACCAATCTCCAGATTAAAAATTCTGGTGTGAGGTGGAGCGTTATCCGATATGATAGAGACAGTGAACGCTGCCAGTCCTGTAGCGGCTCCCGGAGCAACTGTTACGTTAAAGGGCTGTTGCACGATTCCCTGAGGTGGGATAACACCGTAGTTGGCATTGGCAGAGTTGATTGTGATATCCGGATTGCTGGTAGTAAGGTTGACCTGAACATTGTGAGCAGGTACAAAGCCTGTGTTCATCAGGTTGACTACAATATCGGCTGTTTCGTTGGGATCGAGGACTGCATTGCTGTTTCCGTTGGGGTCCCAAACTAAACTGCTGGAGTAGTCCACAAACGCATCGTCATGGCTTTGCGGAATTCCTGTAAACAGCAAGGCTGTATTCGCACCAAGTGTAGCACCACCGGGGATGTAAGAGTTGCAGTAAGAATATTCTATACCTTCAGTGGCAGTATGACTCTCAATGCCAATTGTAGCATAATTACCCTGATTTCCGCTCTGAGAATTGCTACCATCCGGGTTGCTGAATGACTGGTACTGGAATTTGATTAATCCATCTCCCTGAGGTGTTGCCCGGTATGCCGGATCGTACAACAGGAGTTGGAATGTCATGCCGCTGCCACCTCCACTGTTATGGGTGTTAAACCATTCCACAATATAGACGTGTTCTGCCGCGTAATAATAGGTATAGATACCTGCTCCGGTACCGAGATAGATGCTGTCCCAGAAGGGAGCTATCATCGGGCTGGTTCCACCAGGTCCCGGAATTCGCCAGTTACGGAACATAGGATCGTGCGATTCCCAGTTAGAGCCGGAGAATTCGAATGTTACAAATCCTTTAGTTGTAATTCCGATGTTATCATAAGTTTCTCCATAGAACTTGAAATCGAAAGGTAGCGAGAAGAAATCAATATAGGAATTCCAACCATTGCTGGAGTCCTCGTTGCCTGTATCAACCAATCCGGTATTAGTGCCGGGTAAGCTGTTTGCCTGACTTGGGTTGATTTCTATCCAGTTATATACGGGAGCCTCGGCATAACCTGTATCGGTGTTATCAAGACAAATATAGCCGTAGGCATCTGGTCCCGAAGGCTGATTTGTTGTTGAGTTGTCACCAATAGACAGCAGAAATGTCTGGTATTCGTTGTATCCCTGATCGTTGTACAGGAAAACTTCCAGTTCTACTTCCATGCCGGAATAGAGCTGAGATGAAGCCCGTAAACCAAATGGGTCGGTAGTACAGCTAACGCTGTTGCCTGCCGGAATAGTACCGAAATAGGCGTGAGCATCCTCAGCATAAATGTAGCTGTGAAGCGGGGAAATAATTCCATAAACTTCGCTGACAGGATGAGGTGTATTATTGGTAAGTTCTATCTCGAAAGGACTACTCTCACCCGGATCCAGCTTGGAATTACCACCATCATTCACTGCAATATTGGTAATATCAAGGTGTCCGCCAGTTACATCCATCCAGAACGTCATTACAAATTGAGTAGCATCATTAACAACATCTAAGGTAAACTCTATAGTATATCCGTTAGGAGCTTCCGAAGCTATTGCCAGAACAAAATCCTGGTTTGCCAGATTATGACCGTTAATATAGATAGTTGGATAGATAGTAAGTGAGTCGATTATTGTTACAAATGGATCGCTGGTTCTCAGCGTTGCGTGCATGTTTAACATTGCGGTGTCTGTTCGGTTTTCCAGAGCAACGTTCATCTCAATCTGCTCTCCCGGATTTGCCTGTCCATCGCCGTTACCGTTGGAATCAACCTGAGTATCATCATCAATACTCAAATCCCAAAGCGTGGCAATTCCCCCACCAGTCATACTTACATCAATTAATTGCGGAACATAGTCCAGCTTGGTAACTGTAAGCGTTGCAAGGTCTGTTTGTGCCTGAGACGGGTCGAAAGTAACAAGCACATGTCTATACTCATCGGTGTAGTCCGTACCAAATACCGCGTTATTTCCCTGCCGGAAAGTTACCCAGGCATCCTGCAACAGAGCACCATTATCATCAGTAACAGTTACGTCTATGTAGTTTTGTCCGAATGGTATCACGCCAGTTCCTTCGCCAACCCAGCTAACGTTCATACCAAGCGGTTCTGCCCGCCAGACATCACAAGTTGGATCGCCCATCAGGTTACACCAATGGTTGAAGCGGTTTACGTAGGATTGACCACCCGAAACGTTCCAGTAGCTTAAATAAAGATTCATTTCGCCACGCACTAATGCTTCGCCCATATTAGGCATATTATCTTTATAAACACCGTGCATAATTCCCTGAGTAAGTGCATTGTTGTACTGCGTGTGCGTACCGGATGTTGCCATACCAATTGAGAAGATACTTCCTTTTGGCATACTTGGAGTACCTGCCTTCATTAATAGCTCAGTAGCAGCATCCGAAGAGCTTGCGAAAGAACCAGTAGAACACGTCAGGATTACAGCGTTAACCAACATGTTATTATTGGTCATACTGGATATATGGCTACTACCCCAACCACTCATGCCAATCCATCCCCGATAAATAAACCAGAGGGCACCAGAGTTCAGGGCATTATTCATAGAAGTAGGACTGGGATTGGCAGCATACAACTCGGTGAAAGTATGATCGGAATCGTGCCAGAGGATTAAGTCCTGAGTATGCTTACATGTCAGCACACAAGATAGTCCGGATGGACTTGTATCGCCAGTGAGTAAGGTGTGATTGTACATGTTTAAATCAATTAGATTAGGCATGCGTTCATATATGTTGATTTTAGCGAGGTATGTAAGCATATCAGTAGGATTGTCGATTGGAATTCTGCCTATAAAAATATCAGGGATTGTATCTCCGCCAGAGAGGAAAGTATAAGGAAGGTCTCCCTCTCCGTTATAGTTGCTGTAAGATTCACGGAATTCCGGAATGTCATAACCACCATTTGCATCGCCAAGAAGGATGATATACTCAGGCGGAATTTCCCAGTTATCGTAGGCGTTCTGGATGTAGCTGTGAATACTTCCGGTCGTGCTGCCAGCTTCGCTTACATCCGTGCTTGCGGTATTAACTATAAAGCCCTTCTGTTGTTTCCAGTTCACAAACGTGTCAATATCCGGTAAGAGTGCCGCATCATCCGGGTGAATAATAAGGATACTGCGTGCCTGAAACTCAATATCACGGTCTCGTGTGGTTGCGTAATTTGGAATCAGAGCACTGTAAAGGCGGTCGAACCCACGGGAAACAGGTCGCTGAATAGAAATCTCGTTAATGCCCTGTTCTGCTGTTCTTGTTACTCTTACCTGAACATCAGAATGAACAGTAAGTTCACGGGTGACGGGGTTATACTCGAATGGACTGACTGATACATTAATCAAACGTAAATCTCGCATTAAAACTGGTTCACTGGCAGTAATAATATTTGAACGACGTACAGACATTGCTTCAGGCATTGCTCCGGTGTTGTAATATTCATCGTTTTTAACAAACTGAGTACCTTCAGGCTCGCCATCTATTCCCTGCGAAGGATAGAGGTTTATATTGCTGATTACTTCTGTATTTGATGAAATTTTTTCTACTGTAATCCGCCCTGTACCGGGAACGGCAACGAGGGTGGAAAACATAGGTAGTTCGGCAAATCCGGCTTCGGAAGTGAATACTGCCTGTGGATGGGAAAATCGTTGAAACAACTCTCCCCGCTGGTTGATTGTTTGGGTTTGATAGTTATCCAGATTGAATTGAAGTTCGGTATCATTCAGTGTCTGGCTGGTTACCTGAAAAACTGATGTTGTCTGCTCATCACTCTGCGTCGCTGAGGCGGCGAAAAGTGCTCCTGCAAATAATATCAGTAAGATGCTTAAAACGGCTCTCATACATTTTCTCCTTAACAGTAAGTTTTTATATTTTA
>JAIOTM010000414.1 GCA_021106755.1 Candidatus Cloacimonadota bacterium
GGCTACATCATATTAGACAATGTTTTTTTGGCAATAAACTTTTAGGGCTGTGGGACAGCCCCGGGCTTTGAAAAGGAGATAATTTCTTACTATTTCAACAGAAGCATCTTACGGGTTTGGTCATAGGCTCCTACTTTCAGTCGGTAAAAATAGATTCCAGAGGCTACTTTGCTTCCTTCATCGTTTACGCCTTGCCATTCTACTATTTGTGTACCAGCTTGCAGTTTATCCCGCACCAATGTCCTGACTTTCTGCCCCCGGATATTGTAAATCTGTAAAGAAACATCAGCTTCTTCCTTGAGTGAGAAACGGATTGCGGTGACAGGATTAAACGGGTTGGGATAGTTTCCTTCCAGATTGGTAATGTGGTTGACATTATCATCCTGCTCAGGAACTAAATCGGCGGTAGAAAGATGATTAGTAGAATCACTCACACCGGAATCGTAAATCGCTACAATATAATATTTGTAGAGACGGTTTAAATCAATGATATCCTGTGCGGTTTCCACTGAAATACTGTCTATCACCTCAAACGGTCCTGTTTCCCGTTGACGATAGACATAGAAATGGCTGAAAATTTCGCGTTGTACTGTAACCGGATTGTAGAACCAGGAAAGAGTAACAGTGTTTCCAGTCAGTAACGCGGTCAGGTTTGCTGGTGGCTCTAAATGATTGAGAGTAATATCCGTGCCGGTGGTGTTTCCCCCGGGTATAACTGCTAAATCAACTTCACCAGCTTCGTAGTAATCTAATTCGGCTCTGAGAGTACGATTCCCTGGTGGGGTAAAAAAGGTGTAATCACCTATATTGTCCGGATGCGTTCCATAGATACCGCAAGTGATTACAACGTCTTCTACTGACGAGTTTCCGCCGCTGAGAGTGATATTCCCGGAAATCATTCCAGGTTGACCGAATCCAGACGGCTGGCTGACTGTAATTGAAAACGTCTCGGTAAATGCCGGAATCCCGGTACCGGAAATCGACATTACAAAGGGTATCGTCTCCCCCGCGACTGACGATGTAGTTATCTGAACCTGGTACAACTTCTGGATTATCGCCAAAGAAGGGATATCACCATAATTCTGGGGACCTGAAAATACTGTAGCAAGCGTACTGGTCGTACTCATATCCATTTGCACACCGTAAGCATCCGTAAGCGACTGGTTCTCCAGCGATATAGCCAGATTGAAGGTCTCTCCCGAATCGGGAGCACCATCCCCGTTGCCGTTAGAGTCATCCACAATGTGAGAGACATACGTAACATTAGGCGCGGATACATTGAGAGAGAAGGGGTAATCCCACTGACTGTTATTAGCTGTAGCCGATATATTGAAATCAAGGGTAGTACCAGCGGGAGTGCCATTTTGAACCGCGATCTGGAAGTACTGGAGGTTGAAATCTGTGCTTACCGCGGCGAGGTCAGGATAGGTGGCGGTGTTTTGAGTAACCGTTACCATTGGAGAATTCGAGGAAAGAACAGCCTGCACACCAGTTGCTGCTGACAACCCAATGTTATTAAGACTGATTCCCAGATTAACAGTTTCTCCCGATTCTACCTGTCCGTTTCCGTCAGCATTATGAACGATTACATCTCCAATGGTCAAATAAGCGTCATCCACATCGTTAGTTGTTGGAATAAAAACAATTGCCATTTGGTTTTGCAGATGTTTCGCGGCGGGTGGATACTCAAGATTGTAAGTAAACTGAATACCAATAGTGGTATCCCCGTTTTCTATGCCAACTGTCGCGTAGTTGCCATTGGTAGTTGACATAGAAGCATCAATATTGTGAACTTCTAAGTATTGGAATTTTACAATTCCGTCACCATTGCTGGTGGGGTAATGAGCGGGATCGTAAAGGATTATCTGGAAAGTCTCGTTCTGTGAATATCCACGAATATGTGCCTCATACCACTCAATCACATAGAGATTATTAGTTGTGTCGTACCATGTGTAAGTTCCTCCTCCTGTAATCAGTTCGTCCCAGAAGGGGGCAATCATCGGGCTGGGACCTAATGGCCCTGGTAAAGGCCAGTTACGGTTTGTTGCCTGAGGAGTAGCACAAAAGGTGATAAATCCGTTACTGCAAATGCTTATCTCGGTGTAATCTTCGCCATAGAATTGGAAAGGAAACGGCATATTGAGCGTTACGATTTCATCATCGTTCTCACCAGTGTCGCTGAGACCAGTATTTGTTCCGCTTGCTCCCAGGGCTGGATTAATCTCAATCCAGTTGTAAACCGGACATCCAAGATATCCTGCATCTCCGTCATCAAAACACATATAACCACCAGCGTCAGGACCAAGGGGATCGGTTACTGTTGCCTGCCCGATGGGAATGGTTATCACTTCGAACTCAGAGTAGCCATCGGCATTGTACAATTCCAGTTCCAGTTGAATTTCTGAGCCGGGAATCAGAAACGATGACGCGGTGATACTGAATATTGCCGAGTGCTGTCCATTTATATAGAAATCTCCAAAGGTGGCTGCGGAATCATTAACCGTAATATATGGAGTAAGAGAACGTAAAGTGCCGTTCACATCAAAAATCCACATAGCTCCATTGTTGATAATATGAACATCAACATCAGTCTGCTCACCCGGATCAAGTATTCCATCGTTTCCATCAAGAAGAGCAATGAATTGCACATCAAGATCAATTCCATCGATTTCGATGTCCAACCTGTTTGTCCAAATACTGCCGCCACTATCGGTAATATCAACAGATAGATTACAGACATAGTTGTTATATACTCCCGGTGCAATCTGAATAACAAAACCCGCTGTGCTGGTCTGTCCTGAGGCTATATCACCCACATTAGCGGTTCCATTTACGATAGTGATAAATGGGTCTGCTGTAGTAAGAGTGGCGTTAATCCCTGTGTAATCAGTTGTCGCGTAATTCTGAAGCTCCAGATTAAGTTCAATTGTTTCTCCTGGATTCGCGTTACCATTGTTATTGCCGGAAGAGCTTCCAGTGTTATCATCATCGAGAATCGTCTGGGCAATACCTACGCCTCCAAGGGCGGAAACAGTAACATCTCCAAGGTATGGAATATAATTGGGTTTCGTAACAACAATCCCGGCATCTCCGGTATAGCCGTTACTAAAAACAAGTTCTACCTGTCCGGTCGCATCAGTGTAGCCTGTCGCGTAAAGAGTCTCATCATCTGAGCGAACAGTCACCCAGCAATTGTCGAGAGGTGTTCCCTGATCGTCCGCAACACTGAACTGCATATAGTTTGTGCCGTTGTTAATCGTTGCATCGTGAGTTACATTCAGAGGAATCGGTAATGTTTTCCAGATGTCTAACGAAGGATCACCTATCAGGTTGTGCCAGTGAGTGAAAAACTGTACCGCGTTCCACGATGAGTTGTGAAATCCCATATACAAGGCGAGTTCACCCCGCACCATCGCTTCACCCATAGTTGACATTCCGTAGGCGTAAAGACCTTCGTATGTACCGCCGTTGAGTGGGTTATTATAGCGTGTGTGGGTTCCCTCAGTAGCCATCCCTAACGCACATATTGCCCCCTTGGGTGATGCTGGTGTACCAGCACGAACGAAGGCTTCTGTCCAGCTTACGGATCCGGCATTAGGTCCAATATTGGAAAAAGTGCCGGTATTACAGGTCAGAATCGAAACATTTGTAAGTTCATTATAGTTAGTAAGGGCATTAATGCTGACAACACTGAATCCGTAGAGATATTCCAATCCCCGGTAATTGAAAAACAATGCTCCATTATTGATGCCGTTGGAAATATGTGAAGGATTAACTTGATAGCCGTAATGTTCTGAAAATGTATGATTTGGATCATGTGATAAGATCATTGCCTTAACGTAGTGGTTTGTATAGTATGTAGATACACCGGAAAGCCAATCATCTCCCACCAGGAGCGATTTACTATACCAGGCTGAACTTCCCGATAAGTTTACATCCACATCACGTTCGTACTGATTCATTTTAGAAAGAAATACCATCATGTCGGTAGGAGATTCAATTGATATTCTACCGATAAAACACTCAGGAAAAATATCATTCCCTTCGAGTGTTGTATAAGGGCAATCACC
>JAIOTM010000303.1 GCA_021106755.1 Candidatus Cloacimonadota bacterium
CAGGTTCGTCCTCAGATGTTGATTGAAGTACGAACTGGTCAGAAACTAATCACCTGCGAAAGCTGTGGTCGGATTCTTGTTTCCAAAGATGAATAAGACTCCGGCAAGCAACATCAGATAGTAATATTATTGAAATATAGATCTTTGTCAGAGAAGTTTTAACGTTTGCCTGCATCTGCGGGAGGAAAGTCCGAACACCATACGGCAGGATGCTTCCTAACAGGAAGTCCCGGTGACGGGAAGACGCTCCACAGAAACAGACCGTCTTTCGATAGTTTTCTGGTTTCCAGATAATTATCGGGAGATAAGGGTGAAATGGTAGTGTAAGAGACTACCGGATTCCGGTGTGAACCGGAATGCCGGGAATGCCTCATCTGGTGCAATGCCAAGCAGGAGTAGCCTTAGGGCACCCGTAGCCAGCGGGTTTTACTCTGGGTAGGTAGCAAAAGCCGGTCCTTATGGAGTTTTTAATAACATAGCAATATCCGGCATAGATAAATAGACGTTGAGTCGATTGTTAATCGGCTTACAGAATTCGGCTTACTAACTTCTCTGGCAACGTTTTATCTGATACTTCTCACGAAGTGTAAGTCCTGCCGCCTTGAATTGATTGTAAATAAATAAAATAAAGGCTGATATGGAAAAGAGATGGAAGATAAGCGAACCGCTTACCGAAGAAGAATATAAGTTCAAAGAGCAGATTGTTCAACATATCCACTGTCCTGAGATAATCGCTGAAATCCTTGTGAAAAAAGGAATTATCAATATCGAAAGGATTAAGCAATTTTTTGAGCCATCACTACAACACACGTTTGATCCATTCCTGTTCGTCGATATGGACAAAGCTGTCCGCCGCATTATTTCCGCGATTGAAACACAGCAGAAAATTACTGTTTACGGTGACTACGACGTGGATGGCGCGACTTCGACTGCTCTTCTGTATCTCGGTTTCAAACGGATTGGTGCAGACATAGAGTATTACATTCCCAATCGAATGGAAGAGGGTTATGGGTTATCGTTAGACGGCATACAGCAGATTAAGGAGCGTGGTACTAAGTTGCTTATCAGCGTGGATTGCGGTATCAACGCGGACGCGGAAGTTGAAACGATTAACTCAATGGATATGGATATCATTATCACAGATCACCATAATCCTAAAGACACTCTTCCCAACGCTTTTGCCATCATTAACGCCAAGGTGGAAGATTGCGGATACCCCTATAAAGACCTCGCTGGAGTTGGTGTTGCCTATAAGCTGCTTATGGCGGTTTATACCCGAATGAATAAAAACACGCCGAGCGAGATTGAACGATTCCTTGATCTGGTGGCGGTAGGCACAATAGCAGACATCGTACCATTAACGGGGGAAAACCGGATTTTCGCGAGTGTTGGTCTGGCACATCTCGATAAGAAACGTAATATCGGTCTGAAAGCACTGATAAATATTGCAGGTACCAGCAACAAAGAGCTGAATACTACAGATATTGTTTTTGGACTGGCACCTCGCATTAATGCTGCCGGGCGAATGGGTAGCGCAATGCGTGCCGTGGAACTACTCATTTCCAAAGAAGAAGAAGAAAGTCGTGGTCTGGCACAACTTATTGAAGGCGAAAACAATAAGAGACAGGAAATAGACCAGCAAACTTTCCGGGAAGCTTGTGAATTAATAGAACAGAAGTATCCTGATATGGATAATACCTATTGCTTTGTAATTTCTTCTGAGAACTGGCATCCGGGAGTAATAGGTATAGTTGCTTCCAAGCTGGTGGAACGCTATTATCGACCTACTATTATGATATCGATAAAAGGTGGAGTGGGAAGCGGTTCCGGACGCAGTATCTCCGATTTCGATTTATTTTCGGCTTTGTCGGAACTGGATGACCTCTTAGAGAGTTTCGGCGGACACAAATATGCCGCTGGTTTATCAATTTTACCAGAATATCTTGAGGAATTTGAACGACGGTTTCAAGAATGTACAGAAAAACATATTGACCATCAACAATTAATACCTCCTCTCTCCGTGGATCACAAACTCGAATTACATCATGTAAACGATAAACTTATCTCATGGTTAGAGAAATTTGCTCCCTACGGTCCTGGCAACATGCGTCCCGTATTTTATACTGATGACGTAATAGTCAGCAGTTATCCATATACAGTTGGAAGAAACCACCTGAAGCTCAAAATTGAAAAAGACGGCTGTGTTCTTGATATGATTGGTTTCAACCTTGGTCAACTAAAGGCGTTGCTTCACAAGGGAGACAACATAAACATTGCTTACTCCCTCGAATGGAACACCTGGCAGAACAAAACCACGATTCAAGGTAAGATTAAGGATATTCATTTTGTTCGGAGTTAACCGCTTCGTACTTATATTGCTTATTACAGGCTGTAGCTTTGCGCGGTCAAATGATACACCTTCACATTCTGTTCGTTTTGAGAAAGTACTTTCTCAACAGGTAACTGGGAATCCAGTCACTGCCTTCTGGTCGGATATTCATAAAACTCTGTATGTCATGGACACCGATGGAGAAAGTATATCTTTCTATCGAAACGGAAAACTAATCAACAAAATTGGTGGAGCGG
>JAIOTM010000172.1 GCA_021106755.1 Candidatus Cloacimonadota bacterium
TCGTTAACCATTTCCTCCGCATCGCTGATTAACAGATTGATGGAACTACTGACCCGGTTAAGGCTTTCTTTAATTCGATTGAAATCGCCATTATAGATTTCTGTGATTTGCTCAGGAATGTCCCCATAGGCGATTCGTTCAAGATTATCCGATGCGAAATTGATAGGTTTAATAAACGCTTCAATCAATTCGTTTGTCTGCTCAATCATTTCTCTGAAATCAACTACAGTGTCATCAGGATTTCCCCGTGTATCTAAGTTACCATTCACAATATCGATGACTAAATCCGATACTTGCGTTTTGATACTGTCTATAGGTTTCGTCAAAAAACTTTTCATTAAAGCCATAATGATAAACAGGAGAATGACACTGGATGCCAGAATGAAAATAGCAGCAATAAGTCCTATCGAACGTTGTGTTTTTTTCAAGTCCTCGCGGATTATATCCTGAGTAAGACCTATAGTTAGATTTCCGTAGCTACCATTTTCATCAGAGATTTCGAGATTTATTTCCAATACGGAGTATTTATCCTTTAATTTGTTTGCTAAGTCAGAGATTGATATATCACTGTTTGATGCAGAAATCTCTTTTATCGCATAATAGTCAGTATCATGATATTGTGCTACTGAGTTTCCACTTTTATCCTGAAAATAAGCATAAATGATTTCTTTGTTTATTCCGATAGACTCAGCTTGGTTTGCAAGAGCATCATAGTTGTAATTGTATAAATGGTCAACAGCGGCTTTTGCCATTATACCACCTATCTCTTCGCCTTTTGATTTTAAGGAAGATGTTAGTTTCTCAGTCATTTGACTCGAAAAATATACAGCGAATGAAACCCCAAAGATTACCAACAATAAGGATACTAAAACGATTATCGAAGTAGTAACCTTAAATTTTATGCTCTGATTAGTAAACATAATCTCCTCTTATTGCATTGTTTCTGGAATATTAGTACAACATATTACGCTCTTTCACGTTATGACAAAAACCTGGGATGAGTGAAGCATAACAAAAAATATGCTCCACTCAAACCACTCACAAATCAGCTATTTCTTGATAAATTTTCCGTTTTTAATCTCGGTCATATATATTCTCTCGAATCCTTGATGGTCTGTAGCAGAATAAGATATTCTGTCGCCTGAACCGAGATCATGGTTTTTGATGGACTGAATTGCTGTTACTAACCCCTCTCTGGTAAGATTGGATTTTTTCAGTGCTTTTACAAACAACTTCGCGTTAAGGAAGCCTTCCAGACTAACAAAACCGGGAGTAAAAGATTCCGAGTATTGTTTCATAATCTTTTTATATTCCTTCACTACCGGAATACTATCGTCCCATGGGGATGGTACACATTGAGTTATAATAACACCATCTCCGGTCGCTCCCAATTCTTTCGCTAATGCCTTACTTCCAACAAAAGAAATATTTAGAAATTCGACATTAGTCATTCCCGATTTTTTTGCCTGTTTAATGAACTCAGCACAAGGTTTGTATGCACCTATCATAATAATAGCATCCGGGTTATTTTTCTTCATTACAGAGACAGCTTCTGAAACATCAACAGTGTTTCTTTGATAACGGGCCTCAGCAGCTAATTTCATGTTACGTTTGCTAAGTGCCTTGTTGACACCATCTAATCCCGCACGTCCATAGGCATCAGCCTGAATGAAAATCGCGATTTTATTACTTCCCTTTTTAACAAGATAGTCAACCATTGCTTCGGTCTCGATATCATATGTAGCCCTAAGATTGAAGGTGTAAGAGAACTTACTCGTGTCTCGTAAGAAACCCGCTCCTGTAAACGGGAAGAAAAAAGGAACTTTTGCTCTTTGAATCATTGGAGCTGCAGCCTTACACGTTGGAGTGCCTACATAGCCAAAAAGAGCAAAGACTTTGTCATTTGCGATTAGCTTATTTGTATTAGCAGTACATCTCTTGGGTTCATAACCATCATCATATTGGATGACCTTGATTTTTTTCCCATTGATACCACCATTGTCGTTGACATAATTAAAATATGCCTGTGCACCTTTAGATAATTCTGTTCCAAGAAATAAAGCGGGACCGCTCTGAGCATTTGATATTCCTATCAAAATGCTATCGTTGCTGATTCCATCTTCCGCAATTAGTACTCCCAAGCTAAGTAGGGCTAACGCAATAAAGATTCTAAATTTCATCGTCTCCTCCAGTTTTGTTTTTGAATTGAATTCAATTTTTGGTCAGATACAACCATCTTTCAATTCATATTTTTTTTCATTATTGGATATTTACCGATTTGCCTTTTGTTTTCAAAGCCTTATTTGTTATCCTGCCGCCTGCTTATTGGATTTGTTTATTTGAATGAGATCATCCTTAGAAATGACATGATCAATATCAAGAAGGGTGATGACTCTTTCATCCACCTTTGCCATTGCTTTGATGTAATCCATGTCCATATCAACACCAAACGAAGGACGATCTTCGATTTGCCCCGGTGCAATATCAATCACTTCCAGCACGGTATCCACGATGATACCAATGTAAACCTCGGCTTGGTTTACTATACTTTTAATGACTATAATACTTGTTCTGGCATCGTATTCCTGCTTCTCTAAATTGAATTTGAGACGCAGATCGATAA
>JAIOTM010000017.1 GCA_021106755.1 Candidatus Cloacimonadota bacterium
GTACAACCGCGAAATATTCACTTGTACTATCATTTTGCCAGACATCGAATCCATAAACCATTGCCGGATGAGACCGCGATTGAAAACCACTCCATGGAGCCGTATGAACATTAATCAGCAAGCCATGATGCATATTTCCGCTAATATCGTGATAACTACCTTGTAGCGGCAACCAGCAAACCAGATTAGAAAGAAGCGATAAAGGAGTGTTATCAATCATGCCGGATTCTATTTGCGAAGGAGTAAGAGCACAGTTCCATACACGGTAATCGCTGATTGTACTTCCGGTATCTAATGCGGGGCGACCATTAATAGCAGCGATTTTCGCCAGTCCAACTGTACCAGTAAACTGCAATGTATTATCACCTGTTGATGGAGTTACTTCAGTTGAATCATACCAAACCCGCCAGCAAATTGTTTCACTCGGATTGAAAACTACAGTAATCCTGATATTTCTGTTCGGCATCTCGTAATAGATGCTGACGCCACCACTTTCGGAATGGATAATCCTCAGAGAAGGATGATCGTAAAAGAGTTGGATACCAGTAGCTCCGTCCCATAGCGACGCAATACTCTGATCTTCCGCGGTTAGGTTAACTAAACATGAGACAGTGAACGCGCCGGAATTGATACTGTATCCATCCATGTTAATCCAGGAAGAGCCGTTGCCGATAAACGCTGCCGAATATAATTGGGCGTTGAATCTCGCGATACCAGTGTATCCTCCTGAAATGTTTAATACGCTTCCATCAGCAAACGAGGTTCCATCGTCACGCAGGGGAACACATACGAAAGAGTCTGGGGCTACTTCATATTTGTAGTAACCTTCCTGATTCGCGGGATTTGCTACACCTGCAAGGGCTGTGCTACTCCAGATATCTGTTGCTGAGAGAAGTGCGTGGTGGTTGTTTATAGAGTCATAGATTGATGTGCCGGAGTATCCGAAACTACTTTCGATAAGCTTGTAACGGGCAACTATAGTTGTACCGCCTACATCGGAATAGCCATCAATCCGGGTTATTACCTGAGCGGAAGCAGGTGTGTAATCATTTGTGGCTGAAATATCCACTACCGACCCGGCAATTCCGTTCTCATTGTAACATTTAATGGATTGCACTTCAGATGGAAAGCTTATGTACGCTGTTTCATTACCGAGCAGACCAAATTTTGGAAGAATTTCCCGCCCTGTATTTCGGTCGCCTACAGAGCTATTCCATAAACCGTTTGCTTCAGGTATTCCCAGCGACCGGACTAATCCTTCACTTTGAAGCGAGTTCGGTTTGCCGCGAGGTAGGACGCCTGCTCTTAAATGTCCAATCATAGCCTACCCCTTGTAAGCGATGAGAACGCCAGTTGTGAGTGTAAGTCGGGTAAAAACACCGTAAATCAGGTCTCCGTCAGGTAATATGCCGTTAAGAGCGGATATGTTTTTCCCTGTTCCGTTTACGCTCACTCCGCTGGTGTTATTGGGGAATTGTGCTCCATAGCACTGAATAGCGTACCATACTCCGTTTTGTTCTGTGGTGTCGCTGATTACATCGAAGTCCGCGGGTGATGACCTTGCGATTTTTCCATTGATTGTGTTGTCGATCTGAGTCATTTTTTTTCTCCTTTAAGTTGTTTGGGTTCTTAGGTCGATATAGTCTTGTGAAACTAATCTCAGTATTGCACTGTCATAAGCCGGATAGGGAAGTGCTATCTCCCCGCTGGCAAAAGGTTTGAATTCCTGCACAACAAAGACTACTTCCCAGATATTGCTTCCTGTAGAGTCTCCGTGAAGTTTGAGTTTTACTGTTTCATCGTCCCGGAGTCCGATAAGTGTTGTCATCTCGGTTGGGGTCAGATTAAACAACAACAACTCGGCGGACATCCTTCCGTATGAGCTTGAAGGTGCTTTATCATAAGATATTATCTTGCCGCTGATTACAGACTGATATAGTACCCGGTCTTTCAACCATGAGAAATGATAACTACAGTCAACTGTAGCGAGGTCCCAGCTATTCGCGTAACTTGTCCCATAATAAAGCACTGGTGGTTGATTTCCCCAATATGCCATTTATATCTCCATTTTGATATTTGAGGTTTTTCGTTCAAGATTATCGGTTTTTTTGACGTAACGTTCGTCCTGCTCTAAGGTCAGTTCGGTCTTAATTGTTTTGTAGCTTATATCTCCGCGCAATTCCGAGTCCAGAATGTCTGCCAGTTGTTCCCGATAATCAGGTGAGATGTCGAATAGGTGCAGATTTATTGATCCATGTTTATAGAGCAGTAAATTTCTCACAAGACGCATATTTATAACGTTATTTGTAATCAAATTACTTGGTTGAACATTGTTTACTACCACTTCTTCAGAATCAGCCTCTGTCCAGGCGTTAGCACCACTATCCCAAAGGTTATGCCCGGATGGAAGCTGGTATTGCCGAATTTGCAGATATTTCTCAAATCGCTCCGTATTTTCTTTGAAATCAAAGACTGAATCATTGGAGATTGTGACAGCTGCTCTGCTGATTGTTTTTATCTTCAACTCCCCATCGTCGTAGAACCAGGTAAGGCGGAGCATAGTCAGCAAATTTCGGAAGAGAGTATCCATCCGAATCGTGTCTTCAATCTCACGGTCTCGTTGTCCGGCGTATATCAAACCATGCGTATTCACAGCGAACCACTTATATGCCATACTGCCATAGTCGGAGGATGTGTTGAAAAGCCCGGCTGTACTGATAGACAGAATGTTGTCTAACTGCAAAAAAGATACAATATGTTTGAACAGGTAGAGTACAGAATACCAGCAACGTTCTGGATACGACAGGTCGTAATTATACTCCACATCATCGTAGGTTGAGCTGTAGATAGTTGGTACCAGATTGTTCCACCAGTCAAACCGTGCGGTCTGATAGCTATTATTGAGAACCATCGAAGCAAACCTGTAAGGTATAATCTTATCCGCGTCCTGAAGAACATCACGACACCACCCTCTCAGGATACCATCTTTTTGCTTTTCCCACCGCTCAACTTTGTAGTAACGGAATCTCCCGGAAGCACCATAATCATCAAGGATAATAAGGTCATTCCGTTTAACAGCGTCATAACTGATAAGATCAAGCCATATCGATTCAAAAATCGGAACTCTGTACCTGTCTGTGATAAATTTAAGTTGAGAAATACTTGTCACATGATTTGATATGTCTTTATTGGTAGCCCATAAATCACTTGGAGGTGTTCCCGAAACTACAGCGTCTCCATTACCAAACGCGTCTTTGATATAGCCGGAACCCACTCCTTGATAGTTTCTGTAAAACACATAGCGGCGATAATTGGGTCCGACTGGTCCGTAGAACATGAAATCAAATATGTAGCCAGTGTAATATTCACTCTGCGAGTCATCTGAGTTGCGTTTGCATCCGATATAAAAAGCGGAAGCGAGTGTGCCTGAACCAGTATCACTATCTTGCTGGTCGAATAGCGGTGTACCCCATTGATCAAAAATCTCCAGCTTA
>JAIOTM010000067.1 GCA_021106755.1 Candidatus Cloacimonadota bacterium
GCGGTTATTGTTTTCGGAGACATGAATCCAAATCTGTCTTTAATAAAGGATTCGGAAATCCCGGAATTCTGTCAGGTAATTCCTTCGCGCTGGTTATTTGAAGGTTTGTCAGTAGCTCAGGTGAAATTGAATCCTTACGATGCCACCATCCGCGAACTTACGGAGCAACGCGACCAAACAAGTAATTATCAGGAAAAAAGCAAACTGCTTTACCAATTAAGTAAATATACACAAGCTCACGATATAAATCTATTCCGAAACGAGGAATTAAACGACTGGGTTGACAGGCAGGATGCCAAGCGTATGAATCGGGGCGGAAATTATTTTATGACGAGTAAAGTAAAACTTGGCGGAAAAGAAATCTGGACTTTCTATTTCAACGCGATTGTAATTCTATTTATGTGCATGGTTTACAATGCGATTGTCTATATCAAGCTTGTCAGGTTCTACAGGTAATTATGAATATTTATGTTCGCACCAACGACAATGACCTGCTGAAATATCTCAGCTCCCAGGAGTTAGACAAAGTAAGAACTATTGAAGAGAAGCTGGAGTTACATCCGGGGCAACATCTTATCATGCCTGATATTCTCACACGGGATATCTACGTGATTACAGAAGGAGTTGTGGAACTGTGGACGCCGGACTGTAAGCAACAACCTGTAGTTATCGCGGTGCGTTACGAAGGTGAGCTAATTGGTCATCTCAGCTATATTACGAAATTGCCACCTGTACTGACGGCAACAGCAAAAGGTCTTGTAAAAGCCATAAAATATTCCGAAGAAAAACTGGCACAACTTATGAAAAACCCGAATATTTCGGCTAAAATAGAAGCCGCGCTAAATGATTCTCTGGCAGAACAACAAATTTTTTATACACAGAAATTAGTCGCTTTGGGAGACGGTGGTCTGGATGCAATACGAGAAAACAAATAACAATCCCCTACTGAAATACTTAAGTAAAGAGCAACTTACTGAGTTAGCTGAGGTTGAACGAAAAGAAACCTACAAAAATGGAGAACATATTATCCGGTTCGGTGCTCGCGACCGGGATGTATTTGTAATAAAAAAGGGTGCGGTAGGCATCTGGATTGAAAGCGGTGGTAACGAAGTGGAAGTAGCTCAAACTGGTGAAGGTAACATTACGGGGGAAGTAAATTTCATTATTCCTGTACGTCGTTCCGCGTCATTACGTGCTATTAACAGGATTACTGTGCTACGTTATCCTTATCTGGAAATGATACAACTTCTGAAAAATCAACCCGAAATTGCCGCGCGTATCTTTGCCGCTATTAACGATTCCATTGCCGCCAAAAACCTGAAAACCATCAGGGGACTGTCGGAAAAAATCAAGTCTGTTCCCAATAAGTAACCGAAGCATTTTCGGACTCAAATACTTCTACTTCCTTTACCTGACAATTATCATCGTTTATCCAGCCAGAAAAAGTCTCGAACAGATATTTGGCGATGTTCTCCGAGGTTGGATTCTCATTCTGGAATGGTTTCAGATCGTTCAGATACGAGTGATCCAGTTCATCAAGCACATCTGCCATTGTCTTCTTAATCGTCTTGAAATCCAGGGTCAGTCCGATGTCGTTCGTTTTTTCGCATAGCACCGCGAGCCGAATTTTCCAGTTATGTCCGTGCAGGTTACGACAGGCTCCATTATAGCCAATAAGCTTATGTGCCCCGGCAAAATGCGACCAGATATTTAATTGATACATTTTTGACTCCTTTGAAAAACTATAAAACGAATTTATTTCGTATAACAATAGAGGCAAATTATTTCGGGTAAAAATGAATTTGTAGGGCGACAAATTCTTCAGATTAAAAGAACAGGAATGACCATGCAAATAATTTCAAGATTGTATAAAAAGCTGATTGAAGAAACAATGTTTTGGGATACCTAACCCCCTGGTCGATTACGACCTTCCCCCCTTATCAGGTGGGTAAAAGACACTGTTATGATACACTTTACACTTGATAAGAGACCTGTTTCAAAGAACCTTTTTATATACCTAACTTTGATAGCGGTTTTATATTAGAAATTATTATTGGAATTTAGGAAACAACTGGCACTGATATTAATGAAAAAGGGAACCCTTCCCAGAGAGAATGAGAAGGGTTCGGGGAGCGTTTGCATGAGAGAGTCAGCAAATAGATTTATTTATACATAAAAGATTGATAAATGTAGTTTTTCCGAAACAAGATGGATAGCTTTTAAGGACCTCAGTCAGCCTTGCCTGCAATAAATGGACACAAGAATGAAACAACAGAAGATTATTCCTGTTCTTCCTCGATAATGCTACACCGTCCCCCCGGACTGGTAACATTAACTCCATTTCAACAACAGCATTTGCATGCCTCATTGTTACTCCCTGACCTTAATGCCCTCTCTATTTGCAAATAGTGTTCCAGAACCTGATATAATTTTAATTGCCTGATTTTGTGGGAATTACGTTATGTTTGCCTTATCTGATGGTGTAAACTTTAGCTACAGTGGGCGAGTGGTGTCGATGGAGTTTACGGATAAATGGTTTCAGTCCTGAGAAACAATAAATCCTGATAGTTAGTCAGAACTCTCCTCTTTGAGGTAATCACACAGATTTTTAAGCCAGTTCTCGAAGTCTCTTGCTCCAATATTCTCGAACTCAATAAAATTAATACCTAATCCGGTTTCCCCTTTTACCCATTTCACTATCGCCAACGCAGTAATCACGGGAAAATCATCATCTTCGGTTTCCAGCTTGAAATCAATCTTGACTACTGAACCTTTTGGTAGTGCTTTCTTCGTTCTGATAAAAAGTCCGCCGTAATCACAGTTTTCGATGAGACCATCGAACAATTTTACCTCTTCTTCGTCAGAATCCGCAAGATAAAACTGAACATTCTTCTGCATCATAACCCGTTGATATTTTCTCTGATTGATATCCATCTTATTCTCTCCTGTGACTGAAACATTCTATTTATTCTATGAACGACTTGTCAGACCTGCTGTCAATCAATTTCTGGATTTTAGCAGAGATACCCCATTTTTCAAAAAGATTTGGTTATGTTGTTTTCATGCTTAATTTTGTACTTCACATCTGAAGAAAACCCCCATAAAGTCAGAATATATTTTGCCAGATTTCGGGTTCGGAGGGTAAGAACACGCCGTCACCACTCAATTTAACAAAATATCCATCTGATTTGCTTTTTGAAAAAAGCAAACAGAAAAACTTTTGGATCAGCAGACAAAGTAGCAAAAACATATTCATTGTGGGGGTATGGGTGATTTCTGGATTTTAGCAGAGATACCCCATTTTTCTGGAAACACATTGTGCTCCCTTCAAGTCATTATAAATCTATTCTGTATCAGCGTCAGCAGTCTTTTACTTATCTTCCTCAAGATTCTTAATAAGTTCTTCCGCTAATTGTAATGGAAGTTCCTTATATTTATAGAATTCCATTGAGAAATCCGATTTACCTTGTGACGCGGAACGCAAAACAGTAGCAAATCCAAAAGTTTCGCTTAGTGGTATTTCAGCTTCAACCTTTGTAAAATCGTCCTCAATAATTGTCTCTACTATTAATCCTCTGCGCTGATTTATTAGAGCAATAATGTTGCTACGAAATTCTGAAGGTGTCTCAATTGAGAGCTTCATTACAGGCTCAAGTATTCGGATGTTTGAGTTTGAGTATATCTGCCTGAAAGCACTTCTTACAGCAATTTCAAAAGCCAGCATAGATGAATCAACCGGATGGAAATGACCATCGTTCAGAGTAATTCTGGTTCCAATAATAGGGAAGCCTGTGAGAGCACCTTTCACTAACGCACTTTTGAATCCTTTCTCGCAGCCCTGCATGAAATTGTGCGGGATTACTCCACCTTTTATTTCATCAACAAACACGTTATCATCTTCACCGGATGACTCAAATACTCCGACAACACGCGCGTATTGACCGCGTCCACCAGATTGTTTCTTGTGAGTGTAGTCGAAATTTACGGTTTTTGCCAATGTCTCTCTATACGCTACTCTGGGAGCTCCAACATCAAGTGAAACCCCGTACTCGCGTCGCATTCGTTCAACATATACGTTAAGGTGCAACTCACCCATCCCCGAAATAATAGTCTCTCCGGTTTCTTCGTCAACGAAAGTCTTGAAGGTTGGGTCTTCCTTTGTGAAGCGGTTAAGAGCTTTAGAGAGTGCGTCTTTTGATTTATTATCGGCAACAATTAACGCCAGCGATATAATTGGTTCAGGGGTAAAAGTAGATTTCAACGAGCAGTTAATCGAAGAATCTGTAAAAGTGTCGCCAAGCGCACAATCAACGCCAAATAAGGCTACAATATCTCCGGCAGATGCCGAAGTAATGTCTTCCATACTGGCTGCGTGCATTTTTACTAATCTGCCGACTTTGATTTTTTTGTTAGTTCTTCTGTTTATCAGAGTGCTTCCCTTAGAGATAACTCCCTGATAAATCCGCAGATAGGTTAATTGACCGTATTGCTGGTTTTCCAGCTTGAAAGCAAGACCTACAGTCGGTTTATTATCTTCACAGACTAATGGTATTACTTCGTTTTTGGGACTCAAAGCAGTGTTCTCCATATCGTGCGGGTTCGGCAGATATTTCAATACAGCATCAAGCAATAATCTAACGCCTTTATTCTTAATCGCGGAGCCAATAAAGACGGGCGTCAGTTCACGGGAGATAGTCCCTGCCCGAACTGCTTCGTAAATCATCTCATGAGTTTCGTTGCCTTCAAGAAAAGCTTCCGCAAGGTCGTCGCAGAACATTGAAGCCGCGTCTAACAGCTCTTCGCGCTTTTCGTTGGCGTAGTCGAGTTTATCAGCAGGAATATCCCGCTCCAACACTATTTCATTGTTTTCACCTTCATAAAAATATGCCCGCATTGTAACTAAATCTATAATTCCCTGAAAATCATTCCCCAACCCAATAGGAATTTGCATTAATACCGCGTTGTGACCAAGTTTCTCGCAAAGCTGTTCTTTAACTTTTTCAGGATTCGCGCCAACCCGGTCGCATTTGTTAACAAATGCCAGACGGGGAACACCATAGCGTTTCATTTGTCTGTCAACAGTAAATGATTGCGATTGCACTCCACCAACAGAGCACAGTACAAGAATTGCTCCGTCCAGCACTCTGAGCGCGTTTTCAACTTCAACGGTGAAATCGACATGCCCGGGAGTATCAATTATATTTATCTGATGCTTTTTCCAGCTAACGTTTGTTGTCGCGGAAGATATGGTTATACCTCTCTCTTTTTCAAGTTCCATGGAATCCATTGTGGCACCAACACCATCTTTGCCTTTAACTTCCCCTATCCTGTGGATTTTTCTACAATAAAAAAGAATCCGTTCAGTCAGGGTGGTTTTCCCTGAATCTATGTGGGCACTAATCCCAATGTTTCGCAGCTTGTGTGTATCCATTACTATATCCTTATCTCGAAATACTAACTCATTTTTGATATGCCACAAAGAAAATGACAGCTAAGACGTCAATATGAATTTGGTTTTTCTGCTGGGAAGGATGATAATTGTTTGTTTTAACAGTATCTGGAATATACAAAAAAAGATGCGGGGGATGCCAGATTTCCGGTAATATTGTTGACAATTTTGGATAAGCACTCCAAGATTGGAATAACGTTTTGGATAAGGTAATTATATGAAAAAACTCTGCTTGATTATTGTGCTGGTGGTGCTGGCACATGTTATGTTGGAAGCAGTTCCAGCAACCAAACCGGACTCTTTAAAGAATAACAGAAAAGCTACTGCTTTTATACGAAAGGAAATCCAAACTCAACTGGAAACAGAGCTGAAAAAGCAAGAGGAAAAAACTGACATAGCAATAGAAAAAGCCCTTGATTCAAGACTCAATATCCTGATTGATAAGCAGGGAAATGTGGATTTAGGAGAACTTGCCAAAGATCTGTACAAGGTAGAAATTGAAAAAGAAGCTCTTAAGCAGGCACAGATAACACTTGATAGATCGCGGGATGTGTTTGGCAAGTCAATAGACCATTTCTCTAATGCAGTAACCCTTATAGTTGCATTATTCACAATAGTTGCAGCAATATTGATTGGAACGGGATACTTCAATCGAAAAGAACTTAGAAAAATCAGAGATGAATATGTAACGGGATTGAAACGAATATCTGTTGAAGCTGGAAAGCATGCTGATGAAACAAAAAAAATTCGTGATTCTATCGCAGGTAGAGAGCCTGATAAACTTGAAAAAGATGAAAAAGAAGATTTAGAATCGGCATCACAGGAAATTAATCAAAAGGCTAACACAGGTCAAAAACTAACAGCAAACGACTATTTCATTAGAGCAATGAATTTCCATTCTACTGGGAAATACAGCCTTGCTATTGATGAGTATTCAAAATGTCTGGAGCTTTCACCCGATGACAAATATGCTTTGAATAACAAAGGAATTGCTCTTATTAATCTGAAAAAGTATGATGAAGCAATTGTAGCCTTTGATAAAGCAATTGAGATTGATCCTGGAAATGCTTCCGCCTGGTACAATAAGGGAAATACTCGTAGTGATTTAAAAAAGTATGATGAAGCAATTGTAGCATACGATAAAGCGATTGAGATTGATCCTGAAAATGCTTTTGCCTGGAACAATAAAGGAAATGCACTTAATAATCTGAAAAAGTATGATGAA
>JAIOTM010000025.1 GCA_021106755.1 Candidatus Cloacimonadota bacterium
AGGGGAGCACAGTTAGAACGACTCAAACAGGTAATTTCTCTATCTGTTAAAAGTCTTGGAATTGTAAATGGTTGCATCCACGTGGAGTGTTGTACGCTTCCTGATGGACAGGTAAAACTGTTTGAACTGGGATTGCGTCCCGGCGGTGGAGGAACCCCAGATCCGATTGTTCCATGGATTAGCGGTATTCAACTTTCCGCGGAGTATATCCGACTTTGTGCCGGAGATGTACCTGAAACACTGGAACCTACAACAAGCAGAGCCTGCAACTATCATTTTATTACACCAGAACCAGGTAAAATAGCTACTATAGCCGGACTTGAAGCAATTTCCGCCGAAGATGTACTGGACTTTGCTTTTTTCCCAAAAACAGAAGACACTATAAAAGAAGTCCGGGCGGGAAGCGACCGTAGTGGATTTATAATAGTTGGTGGCGACACCGCCCCCGAAGTATTGCAACGGGGATACGAACTTGAAAACCGAATAAAGATTGAGTACTGTTAGTGTTGTGTTCAACTTTAGAAGACTATATATGTCTTTATTCCCTTCTATAGCGGGATGGCAGACTAAGTCTGACGTTATCTTGCGTCACACGACCCTTGCCACGACTCTAAACTCTAACCGGAGGTATTAATGCGGTTATTGAAACAATGTCATAGCAGTTTATTGAGCGAGTGGGCAAAAAATGTTACTACTCCGGAGAACTTACCATGGCTGTGTTATATCAGCGTAACTAACCATTGTAATAATCGTTGCGCGGTATGTGCCAGAGAGAAAACCATGCGTCCTGAACGTGGTACAATGAGTATGGAGTTATTTAAACGGATTGTTGAGCAGTTACCGGATACAATTAAAAAAGTCTATCTTTTCAAGCAGGGAGAACCACTTATTCACCCAAAACTTGAAGAGATGGCAGAGTACCTGCGTCAGAAACGTCCCAGCATGTTTATTTCTATCCATACCAATGGGATACTCGCCACCAAGGAGCGTGTGTCCAGATTGTTTAACAGCATAGATTCACTGGCGATTTCCATAAGCGCAACCGATGCGGAAAGTTACAGAAATGTGCACCGCACAGACAACTTTGAGGTGGTAACACAGAATTTGCGGGATATATCCGCTCTTCGACTGGCACTACCACCTGACAAGCGTCCCCATGTTTTTATTGATTATGTCTATCAGGAAGCCAACAGCCATGTGAGCGAGGAAGAAGCGGTTGAGTTTTTCAAGTCAAACTTTCCGGGATTATCATCAATTGATTTTCACTGGGTATTCAATTTTCAGGGAGAAATTGAGCAAGGTAATATGGATATATACGACAAGCTTCCAATTAGCGATTTTCCTACCTGCGTCTGGCCCTGGGCGGCTGTCACCTTCTTACACGATGGCAAGTTAAGTTACTGCTTTGTCGAACCAAAAGAGAATGTTTTTCTCGGTGATATTACTACCCATAACTTCACTGAAATCTGGCAGGGAGAAACCTGGAGCCATTTCCGCGAGTGTCAGGCTGATAAGGCATTCGATACTCTTGAAGAAGAAGGCTACGGCTGTCGTAAATGCTCGTGGCTCTGGAGCATGAAATCGCAATCGCCCAAGAATCTCAGCGTGGGTTACACACTTAGCCATAGCGTTGGTAAACAATGGGATATTGGCGACACCCTCGATCAATCACCCGAAAAAATCCTCGAAAGAGCAGCAGCACTCTACCAGATAGGAGAGATACAGCAGGCACTTGGATTTTCCGTTCTTTTAGAGCAAATTGCTCCCGATGGCGAGCTTCTGAAATCCGCGCGTGAGCTTACCGTCTTATGCAATCAGGTATTAGCTAAGTATAATAAAATACCGTTATGGAAGAAAACTATGGCGGATGAAGGCATCGAAAGTGAAGACAAACAGTGTCGTTACTATGAGATAGAGGAAAAAAAATGAGCAACTTCCGAATTTACTATTTCTGCGAAAAGGGAGCGTATATCCCTATGCAGGAGCTTTTTATCGCCGAAGAAATTATTCGGGCGGGGGGAAAGGTTTCGGTTCACCCGATTCTGCAAACCGAAGACCTGCATTCAATAGCCGCCGACGCGGATGCGAATTGCGATGGTGTACTTATCTGGCAGGAACGCATGACAGTTTGCAGCAGATTGTTTCATCGGGCTGTGGAGCTTGGACACAACATAAAGAAACAGGTTTGGTTTGGAGGTATCTTTGCAAGCATATATGCCAGTGAAATTATTGAGCAGGAAACTGCTTTTGATTCGGTTATTAAAGGTTTTGGTTTTGCCGATATTGCAAAAGTATTGATAGCCAACAACCGCGATAAGCTGATTGAATGTCCCGGCTCGGTGAATCTTAATAACTACGAGTTGAATCTTGATTTGCTGGAAGGAAAAGAGAAGTTTGCCGGAGTGATGCAAGGTTACTACACCAGCCAGAGTTGTCCCAATAACTGTACTTACTGCCTTTTGCCTTTGCGAAAAAATATGGGGATGCCGTATCAGCTTCGCGATTTTGAGCTGGTAAAGCAGGACATCCAGAACATGAAAGAGAAGCTTGACGCACGATATGTATCGCTCAAGGATCCCAACTTTTTTGCCAGAAAAGACGCGTTGCCGATACTTTCTTATATCCCGGACAGCGGCTTGAAAGTAAAGAAGAACATTGATATTGAGCTTAATGATATTTCTGAAGATTTGGTTTCTGTAATCTCTGAGGATTTCGGGATAAACGCGGTGTTCTTCGGTTTGGAATCGTTTTCGCAAGAGGTGCTTACTACACACTTTAAGAAGCGTTCCCGAATTGCAAACTTCTACAAGATGTTGCGCTGGATAGACAAGTATGATGTTCAGTTCGATGGAGTTCTGATGTTTGGATTTCCTTGGCAAACCGAAGACTCTATTCTCGAAGATGCTCACCACGCCCTGCAATTACAAAAACACCACCCGCATTTATTAATTTTATTTGGTCCCTATTTTCCCATACCCGGAACACCGATTTATGAGGAATATTTCCAGGACGCGTTCGCGGGTTACACATACCGCCAGAAGGTCAATCTCTACGATCCTGGTTTGCAGAACTACCGTAATTTCCCTTACATGAAGAACTACCACAATATTGATCCAAACTGGTTGCTTAATGGAATTGTTCAATTTAACAAGATTCGCTTCCGTCTGCCGGATCATACCCATAACCTTTTAGCTCAGGGGGCTGGACGCATAATGATGATACTTTACGAATATGCTACCCTTAATAACAATTATTCAATGATTCGAGCCTTGAACCGGATTACCGGAATTGTGGACTCTCCCGCGCTGGCAAAATTACGCCCCCTTTTCAGGTAGCAATGGCAATAACTCTGATTCTCTGCGCGGCTTTGATTATTCGTCTCTGGCCTTGGTTTACGAGATTGTTTGCTTCTTCGGATGCCTGGTTGCATCTGTTTATCTGCAATCAGTTAAAAGCGAACAAGCTCAGATTGCCTGACGAAAATCCGCAGTTTATTCTCGGCGGAAAAACCCGCTATCCGCCGCTGTATCATTATTTTATGTTGTTAATACCCAAGCGATACAGGGAGCGATATTCTTTCCTGCTTACTGTGCTGTTCGATATGGCAGTGGTTGGGCTTATCCTGCTTTTGCATCATTCGGGAGTGATTATCAACTCGCAGGTACAAC
>JAIOTM010000123.1 GCA_021106755.1 Candidatus Cloacimonadota bacterium
GGAACACATCAAGGGTTTAAATAGATGCTATCGATGTCCAGATAAAGTTGTTCGCTATAGTAGAAATCTAATTTCAAAGAATCGCAAGCGTATTGATAAAGAATGGCTTGAATCAGAGAAGGATGGATTTGTGAAGATTGATCAGACGAAAACACATAAAGAATTATTCAAACGCATTTGCGCTTCCATAAAATCCAATCAACAATCATCACCAGGCAATTCAACAATGATTCTGAGTCCTGTTCGATATTATGCCGATCTTCTTGCTGATACATTGAAATCACAGAATATTGAATTTCAAAATTTCTGGTCATCAGTCATTTCTCCGAAGGAACAAGAAAGTATTTGGTGGCTTAATGCGATTTTTGGTGACAATCAACTACTATTCCTTATGTTTCTCGGGAAAGCACAAGGTTGGATTTCCAGAAAAGTGTACCTAAGACACCTAAGTCAAATTCTTCACGACGAACATTCGATAACCAATCTTCTCGAATATTTCTATAAATCAAAATTAATACGACATTCTCTATTAAGAGCATTATCTGAAGATATTAGTGTAGATGCATTTTTACGAGAAAATGAAGATTTTAAATCCTTTTCTGACTACTTGAATTACGAAAACATTTCAGAATCATTACAAAATATAGTAAACAAAATCAAGCCTGCATCAGTTTTTATGGAGAATGGCGTTAATATAATGACAATTCACAAATCAAAAGGTTTGCAAGCAGATTTTGTTTTTATCATTAATCTAAATGATGGAGTTATTCCAAACCAAACAAAGGGTACTAAATCAACAGAAGCTTGGAGAAGACTTCTATTTGTTGGAATGACAAGAGCTTTAAAGGGACTTTATCTTTTGTCTACAGTGGAATGGGATGGCAAATATGTCAATATCAATGGAAAGACGGGATTCATATATGATTATTTTATAAAAAGATATAAGGGCGGACCTTCAAGGTTTATTGAAGAAATGAAAACAGAATATTCATCTTCTATATAACAATCTTCTTTCTATAGATATATACGTCAATATTTACAGACTTTAATAGAGTTTTTTAAAGGATTTTTGTCTGAGTCAGGACAAATTTGTAATCACAATAAAATTGACAAAGACAACAAACAAGATTTACTTGAAAAAAATGGAAAAACCGCGAAGTGAAAGTTCTTGTACCGCCAATTAAATCACAGGGGATAAAAACCAAACTTGTTGATTGGATTTCTACAAATGTAGAAACCATAGAATTCGACAGATGGGTTGAGCCATTTCTGGGGACAGGAGTAGTTGCCTTTAATGTAAAACACAAAAAGGCTCTTTTATGCGATAGCAACCCTCATTTGATAGCTTTTTATAAGGCTTTGCAATCTAAAGAAATAACAAGTTATTTAGTAAGGGAATTTCTTACTGTAGAAGGTGAAAAATTACTGAAATCCAATGGTGATTACTACTACGAAGTCCGAAACAGGTTTAATTCAGAGAGAAACCCGCTTGATTTTTTATTTTTAAGTCGTTCATGTTTTAATGGAATGATGAGATTCAATAGAAAAGGTGGTTTTAACGTCCCGTTTTGTAGAAAACCACAGCGTTTTGCCAAAGCTTTAGTTACAAAAATCACTAATCAGGTGGAAAATATTGCCCAGAAAATAAGCATTGGTGACTATACATTCAAAAATCAGGATTTTATGGAAACAATGAAGGAATTGAAGTCAAAAGACCTGGTTTATTCCGATCCTCCCTATATTGGAAGGCATGTGGACTATTTTGATTCCTGGTCGGAAGAAGATGAACTCAATCTGAATTGTGGTTTAATCAATTCCAAGGCAAAATTCATTCTCTCAACCTGGCTGAGTAACAAATACAGAACTAATGAATATGTATTCTCTGTATGGAAAGAGTGTTTCATCTCTACAAAAGAACATTTTTACCACTTAGGAGCTAACGAAAAAAACAGAAACGCAATTTATGAAGCATTATTGTCAAACATTGAATTGAAAGACAGTATCTCTAATTCTGAGATGAAACAACGTATCGAATTAAACAAATCCCGGCTTACGACACCAGTAAAATTTGCGGAGCCAGCCCAATTAATTCTACCCTTTGAACAACAGCAAGCATCCGGTCCATCCCCCAAATAGCCCCCTACCTCAAGCACTCCTCCAGCACTACCGAGGTTTCGGTTTTCTCATCTCTGTACTTAATGATAATCGGGCAGTAAACACTGAATTCGGGATTAGATTTAAGTGGGCGTGAACCAGAAACGACAACTGCATTGGCAGGGATTTCAAAAGCTGGTGATTTTATTAAATAGCACTTGTTAACAGCATCATAGACAGGTGTACCGCTGGTAATAACCACGCCCGCGGCGATAATCGCACTTTGGCGAACAATAACACCTTCGTATAGACCGCAGTTACCGCCGATAAACACATTGTCTTCTACTATAACGGGATTAGCACCCATAGGTTCTAACACTCCACCCAGCATAGAGCCAGCACTGAGGTGGACATGCTTCCCCACCTGAGCACAGGTTCCCACTAAGGCGTGAGAGTCTATCATAGAGCCGTCGTCAACATAAGCACCAACATTTATATACATTGGTGGCATAAGGATAACGGAGCTGCCGACATACGCTCCTTCGCGCACCGAAGAACCGCCCGGAACAATTCTTACTTTATCGGTTAGTGAAAGCTGTCTTTCGGGGAAAGTGGATTTATCGAGGAATATCTTGCTGTTGCTGTAAGGCATCTCCACTATTGTACCCATGCGGAATCCAAGTAGAATACCTTTTTTTACCCATTGTTGGGTTTTCCATACACCATTCTCACGGACTGCCGCCCGGTATTTACCTCTGGAAAGTCCTTCCCTGAACTCAAAGAATAGCTCCAGATTAGCCTGACTCCAATCTTTTTTTTCGCTGTTAAAAAGTGCTTCGATTTGCTTTTGCATTTTACCTCCTGAAATCTTGTTCTTTGACCCCTATTTCAAGGGAGTGGCAAGCTAACTTGTTGCTAAAACCTTGTTTCTATACCAAAATGGACAATACCGTCCATTGGTTTTCGCCACTCGCCTTCGTTATAACTAAGGGCATAATCCAGCTTCAACTGTCCGATTCGTGTCTGAAGCCTTACTCCCAGACCATAACCCATTAGTGCGTCGATACGGATCAGGTTATCATTCTGCTCAAACTCCACGTATCCATAATCACCAAACAGAAAAAACCTGCTGTAACGTGACAGCAGATATCTCAGTTCCAGCGATGTCCATCCGAGACGGTGTCCCTGAAACTGATTCTCCATAAATCCACGCAGGCTTTCGTTACCGCCCATCTGGAACTGCTCATAACTTTCGAGGTGTTTGCGGTCGATTGTTTTTGCGGTCGCTAACAGCGACACTACCCACTGACGATAAAGTCGCTGGTGATGTTGCATAGAGATAGTAGTTGCTCTTTTGGTTTGCATTTCGCCATCATAATCGCGAAAAATCCACCAGTGACGAATATTTATTTCGCTTCCACGAGTTGGATTGGGCTGATAATCTTCGTTGTTGAAACGCCAGGATAAACCAGCTTTCTTGTATGAACTTTTTTCTATCACGCGGGGTCTGCGGCTTCCCGGATGATAATCATCCACACCCCCGAATATTCCATACTGATTATAGAGAGTATAATAGTACAAGTCTGTATCAAAAGCGGTGTGGATATAAGAGGAATCCACTTCTTCGCGAAGTA
>JAIOTM010000116.1 GCA_021106755.1 Candidatus Cloacimonadota bacterium
CACTTTGCGTACAACCGCGACAGTGAAGAACGACATCAGAAACAGCCCGGCAAAGCCTTCTAAGCCGGAAGCGACCCGAAGTGTAGCAGAAGCCGGATATAAATCGCCATAGCCAATAGTTAGAAACGTTACCGCACTATGGTAAAACGCCTGCCCCCATTTCGAAAGATGAAGAATTTCAACACTATCTCCTTCGAATTTTTCCAGACAGTAAAACAAACGCCAGAAATAGAACAAGCCAAAACTAAGCCAGGTAATAATCATAGAAAGAAAAACACTGAGTGGGTTAGTACCAAAACCACCCATTATTTCAAGGAAAATCAATTTTATAATGAATAAGAGAGTAGCCCAAAGGATATTTAATTTCCTGTGCCATTCGCCTGCAATAAAACCCCAAAATTCACCACGAATTTTGTTTTTGCTGTATGTATAGTAGGCTTCATCTTCATCCGCATAGAAACCAAGCTTACGAAAATTTTCTTTTAAAAGCAAACAGGTTTCCATCCTGCGATTGTGTTTATCCGCACGGGATGTAAAGTAGCCTTTTGTCTTCGATTTAATTCGATTAACAGCTTTTTTCAGCATGTTCTTTTTCCAACGAATATTTATATAGCCGGGATTAATGCACTCGTCAAACTCAAGACTTCCAAGTTTGGCAATACTTGTTGCATTTATATGCCGTTGAAGTTCACAATTGCTGAAACATAACTCGTTTACTGTTGCTTTTTTAAAGTTAAGGAATTGCTCAATCAGCATTGTGTTAAAACTCAGTTTATTGACCTTCATTTCTGAGAAATCCACATCTCCCTTACCGAATTTTGTTTCCTTAAAGCTTACGTTTCCATTTACAGATAACACTTCTCCAGAATTATCTTCCTGCACCCCGAATTTGGCATTAGAGAAACTCACATCCCCTTCGCCGAATTTAGTATTTTGAAAGGTTACGTTTCCTTTTACAGATAACACTTTCCCAGAATTATCTTTCTGCACTCCGAATGTAGCACAATAGAAATTCACATTCCCTTCACTGAATTGAGTCCAATCGAAACTCACATTCCCTTCACTGAATTGAGTCTGATAGAAACTCACATACCCGGTACCAAATTGAGTCCTTATGAAACTCACATCCCCTTCACCGAATTGAGTCTCATTGAAACTCACATCCCCTTCACCGAATTGAGTCCAATTGAAACTCACTTTTCCATTACCGAATTGAGTCCGATTGAAACTCGCTTTTCCATCACCGAATTGATCATATTCGCAATTAACATCTCCATCCCCGAATTTGGAAAGAGTGAAATCCACTTTGCCATCCTCAAATTCAGCACCAGAAAAATTCAATCCACCATCAAAGAATGCGTTCTTGGCATTATGCAATTTTACTTTGATTCTTCTCCCGTTATAAATGTCCAAAAGTGCAAGCCCAAGCGACAACTTATTTACATAACAATAGCTTAGGTTTATTTCTTTTCCTGCTTTAATATCCTTTATCACTTCTTCAGGAGTAACATAACCATAAGATATTGTCTTATAATCCTCGTCATTTTCATCAAAAAAATGTATTTTTCTAGTTTCATTAAAAATTTTGCCATCGCTTTTACGTTTATACTGTTCATTAACAATTTCTACTTTATATCGTTTCCACATTTTCATAATCTTCATAATCTTCATAATCGCTCCCTAAATCTGTTTTCCAATTTCTTCGTCCAATTCAAAAACATCTGACCGATTGAGTTTTATCACACAAGCAGTAATCTGCGGGGATTTACAGGCATGTAACAGCAGGGCGGAATAATACAGGAATCGCTTGTGTTAACCGCAAATGTACTTTCGCCAACCCGGACATAACCCACAGTTTCATTCATTTTTCTATTCCGGTACTGGCTCCGTTTTTATTTTCTTGAGAGACAATAGAACAAGAAGTTGACTCCGGGTAATAGCCGGATTTTCTAACCACAACTCTTTAGCTTCGGCAAGAAACCTTCCAACTTCAGTGCCAGACTCTATCTGAAAATGTTCCATTAAAGAGGCTCCGTCAATCGGAAGTTCTGTTATCTCCTCCCGGAGTATTTTTACCCGCTTCTGAATTCCTGCCACCTGTTGGTTGTTTCCGTTTCCTTCGGCATTGTTATTCGCATCAATTAAGAGAAGCAACGGTTCCAATAATTCCTCTAACTCAACAATCAGTCGCCGGATTTCTTTGTCGGAAAGCTTCAATCCATCCGCCCCAGCTTCCCGCAGGCAGTGCTGATACCGGATGAGCGTAGTAATAATTGCTTGATCTTTATTGGAATAGGTCATTCGCTTTAAGATTCGTGCGGCAATTTTCGCACTTTTTTCGGGGTAATCAGTATCTGACACAGTTTTTTTATCAGTATCGCGCAGTAAGGCGGCAAGAACCATAACCGGAGTGTGTGGAACACGTTGCACAACCTGCATGGTATGTTGCCAGACATCTATGCCAGAATCATCCGGGTGGTTTTTTCTAAGCGACAGTTCCGGGATAAAACAGTCTAATAGATGAAATTCGCGTAGCATTTGCAGAGCCAGAACAGGATTGGGAGAGAGCAACATCTTATTGAATTCGTCGCGGACGCGTTCCTGGGAAATGTTTGTTAATTGCCTGGCATGGCGAACTATTCCCTGCTTTGTAGTTGGTTCGATTGTAAAACCCAACTGAACGCAGAATCGAATCGCGCGGAGCATCCTCAACGGGTCTTCGACAAAGATAATGTCAGGGTTGGAAGTTGAACGAATAATTTTATCAGCTATATCCTGATAGGCTAACCCGGTTGTGTCGATAATCTTATGGTTTACGATGTTCATTAAGAGAGAGTTTATTGTAAAATCACGCCGATAAATATCTTCTCTGAGAGTGCCGAAGAGTACATCCGGTTTTCGGGAGAATTGGCGATAAGACTCTTTTCGGGTCATTACCATCTCAATGTTGTGTCCCCACAGATGCACCATTGCTGTACCAAACTTGGGATAAACCACAGGCTTACATGTTTTCATCTTCTGATGAAGAAATATTGCTAACTTAATACCACCCTCTGGCATTTCCACTACGAGGTCGATGTCCTGACTGGATTTCTTCATTACTGTATCGCGTACAAACCCACCCACAATATAGGTTTTACCATCGAATACAGTGCCACATACGGTTTTAGCGAGAAGTTGCAGTAATTGTTTCATAAGTCAGAACAAAAAATGACGGAGAGGACAGGACTCGAACCTGCATAGCCAAAGGCGTACCCGCGTTCCAGGCGAGCGGAGTACCAATTCTCCAACCTCTCCGTATCAATATTATTAATGTGAATCACAAGAAAAAGTAAAGGTATTCTTTGTAAACATTTTTCTGACTCATAATGGTGGGTTAATGCCTGAAGTGTCGCATTCCTGTCATTATCATTGCAATTCCGTGTTCATTGCATGCCTGAATTACTTCCTCATCACCTTTTGAGCCTCCCGGCTGGATTACTGCTTTGATTCCCAACTCCGCGATAACATCAATACTGTCCCGGAAAGGGAAGAATCCGTCGGAAGCACAAATAGAACCTTCAATTGACAATTCGAACTTTGATGCTTTTGCAATAGCGATTTCGGTGGAATCAATCCGGCTGGTCTGTCCAATTCCCAAGCCAATAGTCCTGTCTGGTCCGGTAAAGCAAACAGCGTTTGACTTCAATGATGCTACAACGAGCCAACCGAAGCGAAGTGCTTCCATCTCTTTTTCGGAAGGTTTTCTCACGGATACAACTCGCCATTCTTCTGGCGTGTCGGTATCAATGTCAGCATCCTGACACAAGTATCCGGTCATGCAGGATGCAATTGTCTGTTTACCTTTCAGCAGTTGCAGTTTTGTGGTATCGAATTGGATAAGGCGTCGATTTTTCTTCTTTTTCAGTTTTGCCAAAGCTTCAGGAGTGAAATCGGGTGCGATAATAATCTCTGTGAAAATTTTATTAATAGTTTCGGCAGTATCAATATCAAGAGGTCTGTTCACAATTACAATTCCACCAAAAGGAGAAAGCGTATCGGTAGCGAACGCTTTTTCGTATGCTTCGGTAAGTGTGTTACCGGAACCAATGCCGCAAGGGTTAAGGTGCTTGATAATTGTTACAACCGGTTTATGCCAATTCATAAACCTATGGATAATCCGCAGGGCGGCGTCAATATCTAAGTAATTGTTGTAAGAAAGCTGTTTCCCATGCAACTGAGTGATGGGAGATGAGTCCGAGTCCTCGTAAAGAGCCGCTTTCTGGTGAGGGTTCTCTCCATAGCGCAAAGTTTCTTTCAAAGGTGCTGAAGCTTGAATGTAATCAGGAAATTCAACCTTGTTTTCCTTGTTAAAATAGTTTGAAATCACCGAATCGTAATGAGCTGTATGAGTAAAAGCCTTACCGGACAGTTTCAGTAATGTTTCAGGGCTGAGTCCGCCTGCCTCTACTTCGGTAGCGACAAAGTCGTAGTCCTCAGGATCAACCACTACAACTACAAAAGCGCAATTTTTAGCAGCCGAACGTATCATAGACGGTCCGCCTATGTCGATATTCTCTATTGCTTCCGCCTGAGTTACTCCTGTTTTCTTAATTGTTTGCTCAAATGGATAGAGATTCACCACAACCATGTCAATCATATCAATTCCATGTTGTTTGGCAACCGCGACATGTTCAGGGATATTCCGATTGGCAAGGATTCCACCATGCACTTTCGGATGAAGCGTTTTTACTCTGCCGTCCATCATTTCGGGGAATCCGGTGATACTATCGACAGAAATGACCGGAATACCAGCTTGCTCTAAATGGTACGCGGTTCCACCAGTTGAGATAATCTTGTATCCCGATTGATGTAGCCGTCTGGCAAAATCTGCTACGCCTGTTTTATTTGACACGCTGACGAGAGCTCTTTTTTCCATTTTCTCCTCTTTTGGTGATTTCAAACACGTTGCTTATGTTTTTTAAATCAATTTTATCGTGCAATCGGTGCAAAGCATCCACAACCCGGACATCAAACTGAACACTTCGATGATTATATATCTCTTCTAAGGCTACAAGACGAGCCAGCTTCTTGCGGTAGGGTCTGTCAGAAGTCATTGCATCGTAAGTATCTGCCACAGCAACAATTCGTGCCAGAAAAGAAATTTCATCCCCTTTTAACCCCTCAGGATAACCTTCGCCGTCAATCCGTTCGTGGTGCTGACCAATAATATCTAACACACCATTCTCCATATCTATTGGTTCGAGAATCTTATGACCAATAGTAGGATGCTCTTTCATTGTCTGGTACTCGTGGGGAAGCAAGCTACTTGGCTTAGTTAAAATAGAGTGGGTAATACCGATTTTTCCAATATCGTGCAGCACCGCGCCAAGACGCAGAACACGAAGTTGCTCTATGCTGAGTCCAAGCTCTTTTCCCAGAACCAGACTAAGTTTTGTAACTCGCTCTGAGTGTCCGCGAGTATATTCATCACTGGCTTCCAGAGCGTTAATCATAGCAAGAATTGTAGCGAGCAGGTTTTCTTCGATTTTTCGGTTAGCTGTAGTAAGCTGCTCGGTTTTCTGGATTACTTTCTCTTCAAGCAGGCAGTAGTAAGAATTGAGTTCTTTCATAAACCTGCGTTTTTCAACAGCCTTGCGCACAGTAATCAGTAATTCATCTGTATTAAACGGTTTTTTTAAGTAATCGTAAGCACCACCCCGGAAAGCGGCTTGCAGATTATTTAAATCCGCGTTGCCTGTAATTATGATAACAGGGATTTCCGGGTTAATGTTGTGGATGTTTTTCAGAACGTCTAATCCATTCATCTGAGGCATGTTAATGTCGGTGAGCAGTGCGTCTATAGTTGCTATATCGGCAACCTTATGAATCTGGGTAGGGTCGTCAGTTACTGTGACATTATATCCCTCAAAATCCAGAGTATCACGCATGAGCATCAGAAGCTCGGTGTCATCATCAATAATCAGCAAATTTCCGGATGTTACATAAGTCATAATTTATTCCGATAAAATATCTTTTAGTATTTTTTTAAATTCTTCGCGGGGTATATAAAGCGAGTTTTTCTTTAGAATCTGGTTGTCTCCCGCCCGACGTTCTATTACTAACCGGAATCTGTCGCTTTTGTCAGTTACCGAAAATCCCGATTCATGCCGTTTCTCCATTATTGAGATAACAACTACACCGCCGAGAATAATAATCCAGTTGATATAAATCCATAACAGCAAGATAGGCACAGATGAAAGTACGCCATAAAGAGCGGCAATATTGGTCATGTTATTGATATAAAAGTTATAGAATGTTTTTGTAATCACCCAGGCGAAGGATGACAGCAATGCTCCACAAAAAAGTGATTTCCCGCCAATGCGGATAGTAGGTATAAAGAGATATATCAGTATGATAAAGACAAAAAGGAGTATAAAAGGTAAAATAAAAGTACTCAGTTTACTTAACTGTGGCATATTAATCAGATTGGATACAAGCGGTAGCGAAGAGGCAGAAAACAAGATAAGTATAAGCGAGAATCCAAAGAGAATCATGCCGAATAGCTTCATCAGTACAAATATAATGTTCTTCTCCTTACGCTCCTGAACATTGAGAATGTTGTCGAAAGTATGATTTACGCTCAGAAACAACAGGTATGAGGAGACAACAAGGATAATAAAGCTGATTATGTTGAGAGAAAAACGCCTGCTCAGAAGTGATTCGATTAACTCAGAAATATACGTTGCCGACTCCGGTAAGAATATGGAAATTAATAAGTTCTGAATCTTATCATCTCCACTGAAAAACGAGAGTTCCGGTAAAAGCAATAGTATAAGAAAAAGGAACGGGACAAATCCCATCAAGGTAATAAAAGTCAGGGCGGCGGCTTCTTTATGTATGTTCTGACTCATAAAGATTTTAGCAAATTTGTTCGTAAATTGATGCACTTTCTTTAAGAATTTATTCATACCTGAGAGCCTCAACCGGATTTAGGTTACTGGCGTGGATAGCTGGTATTATTCCAAAAATCATTCCTACACCAGCAGAAATAAGTACTCCGATAAGCACCATACTGGCGTTTGCGATAACCTGCATCTCAAGAAATTTAGAAACAATATCAAGTATTGACAAGCCGGCAAGAACACCAATAATGCCGCCGATTGTTGTCATAAACACCGTCTGTATCAGGAATTGGAAAAATACATCACGTCGGCGTGCTCCCACTGCCATTCTGATACCGATTTCACGAGTGCGTTCCCTGATTGTCGCCAGCATGATGTTCATAATCACAATTCCGCCAACAAGAAGCGAGATTGCACTTATCATAATGAAAATCACTTGAAAAACAGCCTTGTCTTTTGACATCTGGTTGGCTTTCTCTTCGGCTGATTCTACCCGAAATACCTGTTCTCCTTTTCTCAAGTTGAGAATAATGGAATCAAGCTTATCGCGAAGCATCTGCGAAGCCTCAGTATCTTTTCCTTTTACTTCCAGTCCGTCCACCCGGTCTGTATTGACGATTTTTCTGGCAAGAGTGCTGTAAGGGACCAACGAGCGGTAGTTGAGAAAATCAAGCGGGTTATCAGAAAAACTAATTCCAGAATTATCCATTACTCTGTGCCGCATAACGCCGATAATCTTGAGTCGTCTGCCGTTGACTGTTATCCACTGCCCGAGAGGGTTCTTTCTGCCAAACAGTTCATCCCGTGCTTTAGTGCCAATACAGATTACATCGTTGCCGTGGTTTAAATCAAAACTGCTAATGAACCGTCCTTCTTCGACATCCCACTCTTCGATTTTCTTAAAATCAGGGAAAACGCCTTGTACACTTCCCCAAAAATCTTTTGTTCCGTACTGCAAGCGAAAATGTTGTCGTAAAGTAGCGTTAAAGGCAACTGCTTCCGGTACCAGTGATTGAATCAACCGTAACTCTTTATAGGTGAAGTATCGTTTGATATTGTTATCTTTGTTGTATTCCCAGTTTCGATGGACTGCTACTTTTGTAAGCCCACCACGCTCAATAAGCCATTGCAACGTCATGTGGTTGATGCCGTTGATTAGTGCTAATACAACAATAATCGACATTGTACCGAGTAAAATACCAAGAATTGTTACGAAAGTACGGACTTTTCGCGACCAGAAATCCGAGAAGCCTACCGCAAGGCTTTCAGCTATTGATATCGCCATTGATACTATACCTGTCAGCAGATTGCTCGTCAGGAATTTTTCCGTCAATCAGCTTGATTATCCTGTTTGATCGGCGAGCAACCATATTGTCATGAGTTACGATGATGATAGTATTTCCAGCATCATGCAGTTCACTGAAGATAGAGAGAATGTCGTTGCCGGAGGTGGTGTCTAAATTACCAGTGGGTTCGTCCGCGAGGATTATCGAAGGTGTATTGACAATCGCGCGGGCAATTGCTACTCTCTGACGCTGTCCCCCTGATAACTCAGAAGGTTTATGCCGCAGTCTGTCTCCCAGCCCTACTCGTCCAAGTACTTCTTTCGCCTTTTTAGTTCGCCTGCTGTAGCTCATCCCGGAATACATAAGAGGAAGCTCTACATTCTTCTGGATGTTTAAATGCGGAAGAAGATTGAAAGTCTGGAAAACAAATCCGATTTTCTGGTTTCGGACAAAAGCCAACCGCGATTTTTTCAAATCGCTGACCTTTTCGCCGTCTAAGTAATAAACTCCGTCAGTCGCAGTATCTAAGCAACCCAGGATGTGCATTAGGGTGGATTTTCCAG